>JBAVOD010000391.1:0-13310 GCA_049691735.1 Bacteroidales bacterium | reverse complement strand
CAAGGAAGGGATTACAAAAACCGAGCTTGAACCTTATATTAAGCAAAAGCCCAATAAGAGGATCTTCGGAGCAAGGTTTTACCTGGGACTTTACAATATGTCGAATATAAACAAAAAAAAATGGCCGAATTCGTGGCTCAGGAGTATCGGGGAAGAACCTGTGGTCTACGATTCGGCGGCAACTGATAAAAGCAGACAGGAGCTACGGTCATTCATATTTTCAAAAGGCTATTTCGACAGCAGGGTCACCGACACCGTAATAACTGAAAAGCGCAAGTCAGACGTTTATTACAATGTCAATCTTAAAGCGCCCTACACCATTCGGAATCTTTATTACGAGTTTGCCGATACCAGCATTAAAAAGCTTTTTGACTTTGATTCGGTTAACTGCCTTATAGAGAGGGGAAAACACTATGATGTTGATGTCCTTCAGACGGAACGGACACGCTTCGAAAAGTTCATAAAGGACAAAGGGTATTATTCATTCTCGGGTGATGATATCTATTTCAATGTTGACAGCACGATCGATCACAGGCAGGTAAATATTTACTATGGCGTCAGGAAGTTGATGAAGATCGACCAGTACAACAGGGTTACATATGTTCCTCATTCAATTTACCAGATAAAGAACATATACATTTACCCTGATTTTGTGCCCAAGGAAGCACTTGAGAACGGGGAGGCTTATCTTAAGTCGCTCGATACCATAAATTACGAGGGTTATTATTTTATTGCCAGGAAGGGGCGGCCGCCTATCAAATATGATCTCATCCTCAGATCGTTGTATCTGAAGCCGGGTTCAATCTACAGTCTGACGAATACTGAACAATCGAAGAATCATCTCATGGGGCTGAAGGTTTACAGGCTTGTAAATATTTTTTTCAATGAGCTTCCTCCCGGGCCGGGAAGTACTCCCGGAGCAGAGCGGTACCTTAACTGCCAGATCCAGATGACGCTCCTGAGCCAGCAATCATTCAGCGTTGAGGTTGAAGGAACAAATACTGCAGGAAACCTGGGTGGTGCACTTAATCTTATTTACCAGCACAAGAACCTGCTTCATGCAGCAGAGCAGTTCAACATTAAACTGAAGGGCGCATTTGAAGCTGCCACAGGGACAAATGCCAATCTCCCCAGCACTCTTGAGTACGGTTTTGAAAGCAGTCTGAGGCTGCCCAAATTCCTTTTCCTTGGCAAGAAGAGTGAATTCGTAAGGAAGAATAATCCCACAACCACCATACTGGCAGCTTATGATTACCAGGCAGTTTCGTTTTATACTAGAGATGTGGCAAACGCAACATTCGGCTATAACTGGACCGCACATAATTACCAGACTCATATTGTCAATCCGGTACAGCTTAACTTTGTCCATCTGATTTCAATAGACTCGCTCTTCAAGATAACTGTCGAATCCTCTTCCTATCTCGCTTCCTCCTACAGAAGCGTTCTGATACTCGGAGGGAATTATTCATTCATTTTTAACAACCAGAAAATCCAGAAGTCGAGGGATTACTGGTTTCTGAGGGTAAACGCCGAGGCAGCGGGCAACATGCTTTCACTTGCCAGCGGTCTGACAAAAGTGAGGCAGATCGGTGGAAGCTATGTTATCCTGGGTCAGCCATTTGCACAGTATATCCGCGCCGATCTCGACCTTAGGTACAATGTAATAATCAATGCTGCAAGCTCCGTGGTATACAGGATATTCGCCGGAGCCGGCTTCCCATACGGTAATTCGAAGGCAATGCCGTTCGAAAAGCAGTATTTCGGCGGTGGGTCAAACGATATCAGGGCATGGCAGGTAAGATCTCTGGGCCCGGGATCGTATGTGAATCCCCCTTCGGCATCAGGCTTCATAAACCAGACTGCCGATATCAAGCTGGAGGGCAACGCTGAATACAGGTTCAAGCTTTTCTGGATAATGCAGGGAGCAGTTTTTGTGGATGCCGGGAATATCTGGACTATCCGCAAGGATGTATCAAGGCCGGGGGCGAGTTTCAAATTCAACAAATTCTTTAATGACATTGCGGTGGGGCCGGGTGTGGGACTGCGGTTCGATATCAAATTTGCCATCGCCAGGGTCGATCTTGGAATGAAGCTGCGTGATCCGTCAATAGAGCACGGATCGAAATGGATTCCGGTAAGCCAGCAGATGAGCTTCAAAAAAGACTTCAATGTGGTATTCGGAATCGGATACCCGTTCTGATGGCTGACAGCAAAAAATTCCTTAAAAATCAGATTTTATTTCCTCCTGAAACTGAAATTGTTTAAATTGCACTCTGTCTTACAGCTGCTGTTATCCAATGAGTTCGTTCAGGAAGTCCTTCAGGATGTGGTTCGGTTATTCACGGAGGGAAAGGAGATCGTCGTTCATCCTTCTGAACATAATTGCCCTGGTTATCGGGATCAGGTATGTTCTGCCCTCGCCTGCGATCACGGTAAGGGAGATCACCGGTGCGGTAACAGAGGCTGATACCGACACCGTGAAGGTAATAAGGAACAGGGGTCAGTACGCGGACAGGAAAAATACGGTTACCCTGCGGAAACCAAAGATCGTTGAGATTAACTCCTGCGATTCGGCTGCTCTTGAAGCTTTGCCGGGTATAGGGCCCGTACTGGCCGCAAGGATCGTCAAATTCAGGAATCTCATAGGAGGTTATGCCAGTGTGGGTCAGCTCAGAGAAGTGTACGGGCTGCAGGAGGAGACCTTCAAGCTGCTATTGACAAGGGTGAGGGCTGATTCGCTGATTATAAGGAAGATCAGAATAAACAAGGCCGAATACAAGGATATGGCCAGGCATCCTTATTTCAAAAAGGGTGAGGTTACGGCGATATTGAAATACCGCGAGCTTAAAGGTACAATTTCAGGTATGGATATACTTCTGGAAAATAACATTATCTCGGCGGAAACTGCTGATAAGATCAGGCCGTACATCATATTTGACCGGTAGGGCCGCGCATTTAATCATAATTTAAGTTTCGCATGTGCCCGGCAGCCTTCAGTACAGACAAGTGGCTTAAAAACACTTGCGGAACTTAAATATTTAATAATATTTATTTGCATTTGACCCGGGGAATTTGTATTTTTATTAAATCTGTTTATGAAAGGTAACATTCGCAATATAAAAATCAATTGTATTAAAATTAAGTGCTATGACTAAATTATTGCCTTAAAAATTTGGACAAGATCAATCTTTTAACTACATTTGCGCCTCGTTTTAAAACAGAATTAAATTATGATCATTGTACCACTTAAGGAAGGCGAAAATATTGAGAGAGCTTTGAAAAAGTTCAAGAGGAAATTTGAAAAGACGGGTGTGATCCGTGAATTACGGTCGCGTCAGGCTTTTATCAAGCCTTCAGTACGCCGGAGGGAAGAAATCAAGAAGGCTATATACGTTCAGAAGATCCAGGAAAGCGAGGAGTAGTATTCCTTGCCGCCATCCTGTATCCATTTTACATATCGATAACAGATAAAGAGGTTCCTTCATGGATTATAAGGAATCATTCTTACAATATCTGCAGGTTGAAAAGCGGTATTCTCCGCACACACTAAGGTCATACAGGAACGATCTTGATCAGTTCTACAATTTTCAGTCATTACAGGAAGGCACTTTTGATCCTGGTTCGGTATCGTCGCAGGATATACGGTCGTGGATTGTAAGCCTCCTTGGGAACGAGAAAAAACGGAATTCACCGGTTAGTGTGCGGCGTAAGATATCCACGCTGAGGGTATTTTTCCGTTACCTCCGGAAGGAAGGGGTTATTAAGGCTGACCCGCTTGAAAAGGTCGTCCTTCCGAAAACGAAAAAAAGGCTGCCGGTTTTTGTCTCTGAAGAATCGATAAACGGCCTGCTCGACGGTCATGATTTCGGTAATGATTTTAAAGGAATAAGGAACAGGCTGGTTATAGAGATGCTTTACCTTACGGGGATAAGGAGGTCGGAGCTTACCGGCCTTCGTGATCAGGACATCGATTTCGGCGGATGCACCTTAAGTGTTACGGGAAAGAGGAACAAGCAGCGCATACTCCCTTTGCTTAAAACCTTTGCCGACAGGATGCGCGAGTACAAAGCAACACGAAATGAGCATTTTGGAAGTGAAGGCGGCGGCTGGTTCTTTGTTGGCGACAAAGGGAACAAGATGTACGACAAATATGTTTATAACATTGTCCGAAACTATTTGGCCATGGTTACAACTATCGAAAAGAAGAGCCCGCATATACTGAGGCATACCTTCGCTACCCATATGCTTAACCGTGGTGCCGATCTGAACTCAATAAAGGAGTTCCTGGGTCATGCAAATCTTTCAGCAACCCAGATCTACACACACAATACGTTTGAGAAACTCAGGAATATTTACAGAAAGGCTCATCCACGAGCTTAATACTAATCAATTAAACAGGAGGTACTACTATGAACGTTCAGATTCACTCAGTACGGTTTAATGCCGATCGAAAACTAATTGATTTTGTTCACCAAAAGCTGGACAAGCTTACACAATATGGTGATGGAATTGTAAACGCTGAAGTGTACCTGAGGCTTGATAAGGATCAGGATCAAGAGAATAAGATCAGTGAAATCAGGCTTGAGTTAAGAGGTGGACCTTTATTTGCAAGGAAGCAATGCAAGTCGTTCGAGGAAGCTACAGATCAGGCAATAGACGCCCTTAAAAAACAGATTACCAAGTACAAACAGAAGAAAAGAGGGGAGTAGCCGGGGGGCGTTCAAAAATAATATTGATAATTTTGAAAAATGAAATTTTAATTCATACATTTGCAGACCGATTTTTGGGGGGTATAATGCTCTGTCGGTGCGTTCTTTAAATTGCCGATGTAGCTCAGTTGGTCAGAGCAGCTGATTTGTAATCTGCAGGTCGGGGGTTCGAATCCCTTCATCGGCTCTTGAAGAAGTTGTGAATGTGTATCATAGGAGAGATACTCCGTACCGGGGGAGATACCAAAGCGGTCAACTGGGGCAGACTGTAAATCTGCTGGCTGATGCCTTCGTAGGTTCGAATCCTGCTCTCCCCACTTCTTAATGGGGCGGACCGCCGGAAGCGGATCTTTCTGGTCGATATTAAGCGGGAGTAGCTCAGTTGGTAGAGCATTAGCCTTCCAAGCTAAGGGTCGCGGATTCGAGCTCCGTCTCCCGCTCACTTTATGACGCCAGAGTAGCTCAGGGGTAGAGCACTTCCTTGGTAAGGAAGGGGTCAGGGGTTCAATTCCCCTCTCCGGCTCAACACGTATTTGATGAATTCTTCTATATAAACTTGATTATGATATAAACTGAGAAATAAACTAAATTTAATAAGCTTGGAGTTATGGCAAAAGAAAAATTTGACAGGTCTAAACCGCACGTGAATATTGGCACCATAGGTCACGTCGACCATGGTAAGACCACCCTGACAGCAGCTATCACCATGGTCCTTCATAAGAAGGGACTTTCGGAGATCAGGGATTTCGACTCAATTGATAATGCCCCGGAGGAAAAGGAAAGGGGTATTACCATTAACACAGCTCACGTTGAATATCAGACTGCAACCCGGCACTATGCGCACGTTGACTGTCCCGGACACGCTGACTATATCAAGAACATGGTTACAGGTGCGGCGCAGATGGACGGTGCTATCCTTGTTGTTGCAGCCGACGACGGCCCTATGCCACAAACCCGCGAGCACATTCTTCTTGCCCATCAGGTAAACGTTCCCAAAGTCCTTGTATTTATGAACAAGGTCGACCTGGTTGATGATGAAGAACTTCTTGATCTGGTCGAAATGGAGGTTCGTGACCTGCTGAATTTTTACGAATTTGACGGAGATAATGCGCCGGTAATCCGCGGCTCGGCACTTGGTGCAATGCACGGTGAACCCAAATGGGAAGATAAGGTAATGGAGCTTATGGATGCTGTGGATTCATACATCCCGATACCTCCGCGTGAAAACCAGAAGCCGTTCCTGATGCCGGTTGAAGACGTGTTCTCAATCACAGGACGTGGTACCGTTGCAACAGGCCGTATCGAGACCGGTGTTGTTCAGACAGGTGAAGAGCTTGAAATGATCGGATTGGGTGCTGATAAACGCAAAACCGTTTGTACAGGTGTTGAGATGTTCCGCAAGATACTCGACAGGGGCGAAGCCGGCGATAACGTTGGTCTCCTGCTCCGTGGGGTCGACAAGAAGGAGATCAAGAGGGGCATGGTCCTTGCAAAACCGGGATCAATAACCCCGCATACCAAGATACAATCTGAGATATACGTCCTTAAAAAAGAAGAAGGCGGTCGTCATACTCCCTTCCATAACAAATATCGCCCGCAGTTCTACCTGAGGACACTCGATATTACCGGTGAGATCACTCTTCCCGAAGGAACTGAGATGGTGATGCCCGGCGATAATGTAACTATAACAGTCGATCTGATTTATCCGGTCGCAATCAATGTGGGTCTGCGTTTCGCGATCCGTGAAGGAGGCAGAACGGTTGGAGCCGGTGCTGTAACTCAGATATTGGAATAAAGTAAAAATGCGATGCATCGGTTTTCGAAGGCGTCGTGTTTCACAAGTGAACGGGTGTAGCTCAGTTGGTAGAGCACTGGTCTCCAAAACCAGGTGTCGGGAGTTCGAGTCTCTCCTCCCGTGCTACTTAATAGAAAGAGAATATTATGAATTTTAAAGGCTACCTGAAGGAATCGTATACCGAGCTGATACATAAAGTCACCTGGCCCACATGGAGCGAGTTGCAGAATAGTGGTGTGCTTGTGCTTGTTGCAACCCTGATAATTTCGCTTATTGTTGCCGGCATGGATCTGAGCTTCAGCAAGATAATGCATTTCATTTATAGTTTATTATATTAAAGAGGAGATAACATCCAATGAGCGAGAATATTAAGAAGTGGTACGTGCTTCGGGCTATTGGAGGGAAGGAAAAGAAGGTGAAGGAGTACCTGGATAATGAAGTCGCCCGCCTGAAACTTGAGGAATATGTCTCACAGGTTCTCATACCCACGGAAAAGGTCTACCAGATCCGTTCGGGGAAGAAAATCAGCAAGGAGAGAACATTCTTTCCTGGCTACGTTCTTGTTGAGGCCGCTCTTGTGGGTGAGATCCCCCATTTGCTGAGGAATGTCCCGAATGTGATAGGATTTCTCGGTTCGCAGGAAGGAGAGCCAGTCCCTCTCAGAAAATCAGAAATAAACCGCATACTGGGCAAGGTCGATGAACTTAATGCCAGCGACGAGGAGCTTAATGTACCTTTCTTCGTAGGCGAATCGGTGAAGGTCATCGACGGACCGTTCAACAGCTTTACAGGAATAATTGAAGAAGTTAACGAGGAGAAGAAAAAGCTTAAGGTGATGGTCAAGATCTTCGGGCGTAAAACGCCCCTGGAGCTCAGTTTTATGCAGGTTGAAAAAGAGAATTAACAGAAGAAATTGATGGTTATAATATTTATAATGCTTCCTGAATAACTGTCATACTCTCGCAATAAACAAGCAAATTTTAAATTATGGCAAAAGAAGTTGCTGGAATTATCAAGTTACAGATTCGTGGCGGAGCAGCCAATCCATCTCCACCAGTTGGTCCTGCACTTGGATCAAAGGGTGTCAATATAATGGATTTTTGTAAGCAATTCAATGCCAGGACCCAGGAAAAAGCAGGAAAGGTGATCCCGGTGGTTATTACCGTTTATGCTGACAAATCATTTGATTTTGTCACAAAGACACCCCCGGTTGCCGTTCAGCTTCTCGAAGTTGCCAAAACCAAGAAAGGTTCGCAGGAGCCCAACAGGACGAAGGTGGCAATAGTAACATGGGACCAGGTCAAATTGATCGCCAACGAAAAAATGGCCGATCTGAATTGTTTTACGCTGGAATCGGCCATGAATATGGTAGCTGGTACCGCAAGAAGTATGGGGATCACAGTCAAATGAGATTCCCTGTAAAAATTAAATTAACGAGAAATGACTAAACTTACCAAAAACCAGAAGCTTGCAGTCGAAAAACTCGACAGGAGCAAGCTTTACACGTTGACGGAGGCATCGTCGCTGGTGAAGGAAATAACCAAAACCAAATTTGATGCTTCAGTCGACCTGGATGTAAGGTTAGGTATCGATCCGAGGAAATCCAACCAGATGGTTCGCGGTGTTGTTTCCCTTCCTCACGGAACGGGAAAACAGACCCGGGTACTCGTGCTCTGCACTCCCGACAGGGAAGCTGAAGCCAGGGAATCCGGAGCGGACTTTATTGGTCTTGACGAGTATATCGAAAAGATCAAGGGAGGTTGGACCGACGTTGACGTTATCATAACCATGCCATCCGTGATGGGTAAAGTCGGTCAGCTGGGAAGGATACTCGGTCCTCGCGGACTGATGCCTAACCCGAAGAGCGGGACTGTTACAATGGAAATTGGTAAGGCTGTTAGGGAAGTAAAGCAGGGTAAGATTGATTTCAAGGTTGATAAAAGCGGAATCATTCATACCTCTATCGGAAAAGTCTCTTTCGAGGCGCAAAAGATCGTCGAGAACGCAAGGGAGTTTATCCATGTGGTAAACAAACTCAAGCCTTCTGCTGCCAAGGGCACCTACATCCGTAGCCTGTTCATATCAAGCACTATGAGCCGGGGAATCAAGGTTGATCCAAAAGGTCTTGACGATTAACTGTTTATTTTAACTCGAATGAAATTATGAGACGGGAAGAAAAAAATGCTATAATAGACAGCCTTGCTGAGAAACTAAAGGAATACAGTCACTTCTATCTGACTGATACGGCTCAGCTGAATGCCACCGACACTAGTGACCTTAGAAGAAAGTGCTTCGAAAATGACGTAAAGCTTATCGTCGTTAAGAATACTCTTCTTAAAAGAGCTCTCGAAATGTCGGAAGTTAACTTTGAGGAACTATATCCGGTTCTGAAAGGTTCTACATCCATCATGTTTGCTCAGGCAGGCAACAGCCCTGCCCGACTGATAAAGGAATTCAGGAAGCAACATGGTAAGCCCCTGCTGAAAGGTGCATACGTTCAGGAATCGATCTATATCGGCGACAATATGCTTGATGCTCTTGTGTCGGTGAAGACCAGAAAGGAACTGATCGGAGATGTTATTCTTCTTCTCCAGTCACCTGCAAAGAACGTCATATCAGCACTGCAGTCAGGCGGAAACAAAATTCATGGTGTTCTTGAAACACTGTCAAAAAGACCTAATTTAAAGTAAAACAAAATTAAAAATCAGATAAAAATGGCAGATCTTAAGAAATTTGCAGAAGAACTTGTTAACCTGTCTGTTAAAGAGGTAAATGAACTGGCAAAAATACTCAAGGAAGAGTATGGAATTGAACCTGCAGCCGCAGCTGTGGCCGTTGCCGGACCGGCATCGGGCGATGCAGCTCCGAAAGCTGAGGAAAAGACTACATTCGACGTCATTCTCAAAGCTGCCGGTGGCCAGAAATTACAGATAGTTAAGCTAGTAAAAGATATCACCGGACTGGGTCTGAAAGAAGCAAAGGCAGTTGTTGATGCTGCTCCTTCTCCGGTAAAAGAAGGTGTATCAAAAGATGAAGCAGAAGCTATTAAAGGTCAATTGGTAGAAGCAGGAGCTGAAGTTGAACTTAAATAAGTTATACCTGTTTATAAGGTTTTAGGTTTGGTTCCGGTAATTACCGGGACCAGACCTTATCGTTCTTTTAATTATAAGTTCACTTAATCAATTTATAAATGTCCTCAAAAAACACTGAAAGAATAAGTTTTGCTTCCAGGAAAGACCAACTCGAATATCCTGATTTTCTGGAAGTTCAGTTAAAATCATTCGGAGAGTTTTTCCAGCTCGGAAGAACCCCCGAAAACAGGAAAAAGGAAGGACTCTATAAAGTCTTTACAGAAAACTTTCCGATAACAGATACAAGAAATAATTTTGTTCTTGAATTCCTCGATTATTATATCGATCCTCCCAGGTACACAATAGATGAATGCATCGAACGCGGACTTACATTCAGCGTTCCTCTCAAGGCAAAACTTAAACTCTACTGCACCGACCCGGAACACGAGGATTTCGATACGGTTATCCAGGATGTCTATCTCGGAACAGTACCATATATGACGGAAAGAGGAACATTTGTTATAAATGGTGCTGAAAGGGTCGTCGTTTCGCAGCTGCACAGATCGCCCGGTGTGTTTTTCGGGCAGAGTGTTCACGCGAACGGGACCAAATTATATTCAGCCAGGATCATCCCCTTCAAGGGTTCCTGGATTGAGTTCGCGACCGACATCAATAACGTGATGTACGCATATATCGACAGGAAGAAAAAACTGCCGGTAACAACCCTCCTCAGAGCTATCGGTTTCGAAAGCGACAAGGAAATACTCGAGATCTTCAACCTTGCCGAAGAACACAAGGTATCGAAGACCAATATCAAGAAGCTCGTAGGCCGCAAACTGGCTGCAAGGGTTCTGAAAACCTGGGTCGAGGACTTTGTTGATGAAGATACCGGCGAGGTGGTCTCTATTGAAAGGAATGAAGTAATTCTCGACAGGGAAACGGTCATCGAATCCGAACACGTTGATCTGATAGTTGATTCGGGTGCAAAAGCAATTCTTCTGCATAAGGACGACTCGACCCTTTCGGATTTTGCTATTATATACAATACACTTCAGAAAGATCCCTGCAACTCCGAAAAAGAGGCAGTGATCTATATATACCGTCAGCTTCGTAACGCTGAACCGCCCGATGAGGCAACCGCAAGGGACGTGATCGACAAACTGTTCTTTTCAGACAAAAGATACGACCTTGGCGAGGTGGGCAGGTACAGGATAAACAAGAAGCTCGGTCTTAATACCGACATGGGCGTCAAGATCCTTACCAGGGAAGATATAATAAAGATCATCGGCTACCTGATTGAGCTTATCAATTCAAAGACCGACATTGACGATATCGATCACCTTAGCAACAGGAGGGTACGTACGGTTGGAGAACAGCTTTATGCTCAGTTTGGCGTCGGGCTTGCACGAATGGCCCGTACAATCCGCGAAAGGATGAATGTTAGGGACAACGAGGTGTTCACCCCGGTTGACCTTATCAATTCAAAGACCCTTTCGTCGGTTATCAACTCGTTCTTCGGAACCAACCAGCTTTCGCAATTCATGGATCAGACCAACCCGCTGGCCGAGATGACGCATAAACGGCGTATGTCGGCCCTGGGACCCGGCGGTCTTTCGCGCGAAAGAGCAGGTTTTGAGGTCAGGGACGTCCATTACACCCACTATGGGAGGCTGTGCCCGATCGAAACTCCTGAAGGCCCGAATATCGGACTGATTTCCTCATTATGTGTTTATGCCAAGATCAATGATCTTGGATTTATCGAGACTCCTTACAGGAAAGTCGACGAGGGAAAAGTTGATTTCGCCCGCGAAGGCATCGTATGGCTCAGCGCCGAAGAGGAAGAGGAAAAGATAATTGCCCAGGCAAATGCTGCGCTCACAAAAGACGGTCATTTTGAGAATACAAGGGCTAAATGCCGGTATGAGGCCGATTATCCCTTCGAAGAGGTATCGAAGGTCGACCTTATGGACGTCGCTCCGAACCAGATCGCATCGATAGCTGCATCACTGATACCGTTCCTGGAGCATGATGATGCCAACAGGGCACTTATGGGATCAAACATGATGCGTCAGGCAGTACCGCTCCTTAATCCGGAAGCCCCGATAGTGGGAACAGGTCTTGAAGGACAGGTGATAAAAGACAGCAGGATCCTCTCCGTAGCTGAAGGCGATGGAGTAGTTGAATATGTCGATTCGAACGAGGTAGTAATCCGCTACACCCGGACCGATGAAGAGAAGTTTGTCAGCTTTGATGACGACATCAGGCGGTACACTCTTCCCAAGTACAAGAAAACAAACCAGAATACCTGCATCAACATTAAACCTGTTGTCAGGAAGGGTGAAAAGGTTGCCAAAGGACAGGTCCTTACCGAAGGGTACGGGACCAGGAACGGCGAACTGGCCCTTGGCCGTAACCTTAAGGTGGCATTCATGCCCTGGAAAGGTTACAACTTCGAGGACGCAATTGTCATTTCGGAGAAGGTTGTCCAGGAGGATATGTTCACCTCTGTTCACATCGATGAATATCTTCTCGAGGTTCGCGATACCAAACGAGGCCTTGAGGAGCTGACATCAGACATCCCGAACGTAAGCGAGGAGGCTACCAAAAACCTCGATGAGAACGGCCTTATAAGGGTCGGGGCTCATATAATGCCCGGCGATATCCTGATAGGCAAGATCACCCCTAAAGGTGAATCGGATCCTTCGCCCGAGGAAAAGCTTCTGCGTGCGATATTCGGTGACAAGGCAGGTGACGTAAAGGATGCATCCCTTAAAGCCGGTCCTTCGCTCGAGGGCGTCGTGATTGACAAGAAGCTGTTCACAAGGGCTGTAAAGGACAGGAAGGCAAAAACTGTTGAAAAACCGCTTCTCGACAAGATTGAGGCTGAATTCAACAGGAGCGTTGATGAACTAAAGGCAAGGCTGGTTGACAAGCTCTTTATTCTTGTTAATGGTAAGACTTCGCAGGGAGTAAAAGATTACCTGAACGTTGATGTGATCCCGAAAGGGAGCAAGTTCACCCTGAAGCAGCTTCAGGAGGTTGATTTTCTTAATGTTAATCCGAATAAATGGACTACAGATAAGAAGAAAAACGATAGTATCAAACAGCTCCTTCATAATTATATTATCAAATACAAGGAGATTGATGGCGTTTACAAACGCAGGAAATACAACATCACTATCGGTGATGAGCTGCCTGCAGGTATCGTAAGGCTGGCAAAGGTCTATATTGCCAAGAAGCGTAAGGTAAAAGTCGGGGATAAGATGGCAGGGCGTCATGGTAACAAGGGTATTGTTGCCAAAATAGTCCGCGCGGAGGATATGCCGTTCCTTGAGGATGGCACACCGGTCGACATAGTTCTCAATCCTCTTGGCGTACCTTCGAGGATGAACCTCGGACAGATTTATGAAACTGTTCTCGGATGGGCCGGCCAGAAAATGGGTCTCCAGTTCTCGTCTCCCATCTTCGATGGAGCCACTATCGATCAGATCACCGAATATACCGAAAAAGCAGAGGTGCCGAAATACGGCAAGACATATCTCTACGATGGCGGATCAGGCGAACGGTTTGACCAGCCCGCTACAGTTGGTGTGATCTACATGATGAAGCTCGGCCATATGGTCGACGACAAGATGCACGCACGCTCCATCGGACCTTACTCACTTATCACACAGCAGCCGCTGGGCGGTAAGGCACAATTCGGAGGTCAGAGATTCGGAGAAATGGAGGTCTGGG
>JBAVOD010000390.1:0-10359 GCA_049691735.1 Bacteroidales bacterium | reverse complement strand
GCGGCCAACCGAAACATACAGGAAGCAATCAGTTATCATCGGGGTAGGCCTCGATATGAGCTTCTGAAGTATTTTATCTGATTAAAAAAAGGCTGATCCGTTCCGGATCAGCTTTTTTTTATCTCTTTTTTGATCCTGACCGCCATCTTATTCCGGAAATTCAGAAATTTGTGCATTGCTTATGTAACAAAAGACCTACCTATGTTCAAACCGAAAATCTGTTACCTGTGCGTTGTAATTCTCGTGTTGTCCGCATGCGGGACCGGGAAGAATGAGAAAACACCAGCCGAAATGGAAGTTCCGGTGGTAAGTTCAAATGTGGCCACGGAATCTTCGCGGAATGAGATCACCTTAAGCGGAAATATCGAAGGGAATAAAACTGTCAGACTGGGATTCATGGTTGCCGGCAAAATAAATTATATTGCCGTCAACGAAGGACAGACGCTGTCGAAGGGGCAGCTTCTCTCAAGCCTCGATCCCGTCAGTTACGAAATTGCAAAGGAGATGGCTGATATCCAGGTTAATCAGGTGCAGGATGAGTATGACCGCCTGAAACTGATGTACGATAAAAACAGCCTTTCTGAAAGCGACTTTGCAAAGATCTCATTCGGGCTTCAGCAGGCAAAGGCACAACAGAAACTGCATACCAAAAACCTGACCGATACAAAACTATTTACACCCTTTACCGGAGTGCTGCTGAAAAAGCTTACTGAAGTCGGGGAAATAACAGGAGTCGGAATGCCGCTATTTGTGGTTTCCGACATCAGCAGGATCAAGGTAAACGCATTCATCCCTGAAAACGAACTTGAGAACATCAGGATCGGTCAGAATGCTGATGTCAGGATACCGGCAATTGATAAAACCTTTGATGGAAAAATAACTGAAGTGGGCTCCGTGGCTGATCCTGCATCGAGGGCTTATTCAGTCAAGCTTGAAGCCGGAAATCCGGGTTTGCTGATACGTCCCGGAATGATAGCCGAAATAGTTATCGGCGGCAACACCAGTGAATTCCTTGCCGTTCCTGTCGAAGCTGTTATGCACGACCTTGACAATCAGAGTTTTGTTTATGTAATCGATACCGCGGCGAAAAAAGCCTTCAAAAGGCAGGTCAGCCTGGGCGTGATCCGAAACGGCAAAATTGAAGTGATGTCAGGACTCCGTGAACATGAAACCATAGTTACAGGGGGGCAGCAGAAACTTGTCGACGGATCCCGGGTGATAATCAAAAACTGAAAGCTCCATGAACTTTGTAAAGGCATCGCTTAAATACAGGCAGGTAACATTTACTGTACTGCTTGTGATGTTCGGTTTCGGCGTATATTCCCTGATCACAATGCCACGCCGTGAAGACCCGAAAATTGTAATCCCCGGTGGCCTGATTATTGCATATTATCCGGGTGCCAATGCATCACAGGTCGAGGATCAGGTGACCCGTCCGATCGAGGAATACCTTTTCCGGTTCAACGAAGTCAATAAGGGAAAGACATATTCAATCTCTGCCGACGGGGTTGCCGAAATCCATGTCTGGCTCAGGGATAATGTAAGAAAGCCTGATATCTTCTGGAACAAGCTTCGCGATCAGCTTACGGTCGTAAAATCCCTTGACCTTCCACGGGAAGTTATGGGGCCGGTCGTTAATTCGGATTTCGGTGATACCGAATCGATGATAATCGCAGTCGAAAGCGATACCGTGGACCTAAATACACTTAAAGATTATGCGGAAAAGCTTGAGGACCGGCTTCGGCTGATACCTGCTCTTTCAAAAATAATCAGGACAGGGGAACAGAAGGAGCAAATTACTATTGGGTTCAGTTCAGAGCGTCTTTCACAGTACGACCTCAACCTGAAGCAGATCACAGGCATACTCCAGTCGCAGAACGTGATAAATCCTACCGGTGAGATAAATGCCGGCGATCTTCGTGCATCACTTTATACAACAGGATATTACAGGACCGAGGATGACCTTCGCAACCAAATCGTGGGAGCCTCGCGGACCGGTGCGGTCGTGAAGCTTGGCGATATTGCCGATTTCAAAAGAGGATACGCCGATCCCGAAAGCAAGATTACTGTTAATGGTCTTAAGGCAATCCTTGTTTCTATCCAGATGCATGAAGGGAAAAATGTAGTCGTTGCAGGTAAAGAAGTTGATAAAACACTGGCTGCATTTTCTGCTGAAATACCCGGGAATATAAACATCACCACCATAGTAAATCAATCGGCTATAGTAAAGGCCAGCATTTCACAATTCCTGCGGGAGTTCCTGCTTGCAATAGTGGCTGTCATTCTTGTCGTTTTTCTGCTGCTCCCGTTCAGGATTGCCGCGGTTGCCGCCTCAGCGATCCCTGTGACTGTGGCTATCACATTTGCACTGCTGAGGACTATCGGGATTGAGCTCCATCAGGTATCGCTGGCCGCGATGATAGCGGTACTTGGCATTGTTGTTGATGATGCTATTATAATTGCGGATAATTATGTTGAACTGCTCGACCGTGGAAACGACAGGGTCACATCAGCCTGGCGCAGTGCAACCGACCTGGTTGTTCCGGTGCTTACGGCAACGATCACTATAATTGCATCATTCCTCCCGCTGGTCATCCTTACCGGCACTGTAGGCGATTTTATAAGAGCACTGCCCATAACAGTTTCCATTGCCCTTTCCACTTCCTTTATAGTGGCGATGCTGTTAACGCCGGTCTTATGCTATGTATTTATAAGGAAGGGCCTCCGCGATACCGGAACTGCTGTCAGAAAAAGAAGACTGACCTTCCTTGACCTGCTCCAGCGTGTATATGATAAATCGATCGGATGGTGCATGCGTCACCCGCGCACAACTATAGCCGGCAGCTTTGGAACCATACTGCTTGCAGCATTTCTGTTCAATACCGGAATTAAACAGAAGTTCTTTCCGGAAGCCGAACGCGACCAGTTCATTGTTGAACTGTGGATGCCGACAGGCACATCGCTCGAAAAAACCGGAGAAGCAATAAAACGGATTGAAACTGTGGTAAAGCAGGATAAGAGGGTCAGATCGTACGCCACATTTACAGGAAGAAGTGCTCCGCGCTTTTATTACAACTACTCTCCTGAGATGCCCCAGACCAACTACGCGCAGTTGCTGATAAACACAACCGGGATAAAGGCAACAGAAACGATGTCGCATGAACTTGCCGGAAAAGTGGGTGGACTGGTACCTGAAGGACTATCCTTCGTTAAACGCATGATGCAGGGACAGCCTATGAATGCAATGGTTGAGGTGAGGATTTCAGGGGATGATATAAACAGGCTGAAGCTGATCGCCGGTGAGGTCGGGAATATTTTCAGGACAACTGCCGGTAGCGACAAGATAAGAACAGATTTCAGGGAGGATCACTATGGAATCAGTATCCGGCTGAAAGATGAAGCAAGCCGCCTTGGTTTTTCGACAACAGTCATTTCACAGATGGTCTATACCGGCTTTGAGGGATATCCTGTCTCAACCATGTATGAAGGAAGCAGCCCTGTGGATCTGGTCCTCCGGCTTGATGATCAGGAGCGCAGGAATACCGGCGATCTTGAGAATATCTATATTAAGTCGCCTGTTACAGGTGCATCGGTCCCGCTGAGGCAGATCGCGGATCTTGCACCCGAATGGCAGCCGGGCAGGATAGTGCACAGGAACGGTGTCAGAACGCTTACGGTCCAGAGCGAAACATTACCCGGGGTCCTTGCTTCAGAGCTGCTTAATAAGGTGAAGCCTGAGCTGGCAAAACTGGATTTACCTCCCGGATACAGGACTTACTTCGGAGGTGAGTATGCCAACCAGCACGAGACCTTTGGATACATGGTCATCGCCCTTGTGATCAGCCTCATTGTTATATTTCTTGTGCTGCTTTTCCAGTTCAGGAGCCTTAAGGAAACCGGGCTGGTGATGCTTACTATTCCTCTGAGCCTTTTCGGCGCGGTCGTGGGATTGCTTATCACCGGTAATGACTTCGGATTCATGGCTTTCTGCGGTCTGATAAGCCTTTCGGGTATTGAGGTCAGGAATGCAATTATCCTTATCGATCATACGAATGAGCTTGTAAAAAAAGGCACCGATATTCCTACTGCCGCCCTTGAAGCCGGGAAGCGTCGTCTGAGACCGATATTCCTTACTGCGATGGCAGCCGCAATCGGTGTTGCACCAATGATCCTTTCAGGCTCGCCATTGTGGAGCCCGCTGGGAAGTGTGATCGCGTTCGGGGTTGTCTGGTCGATGCTGATTTCAACTCTCTCAATTCCCGTACTTTATTCAGTAACGATTAAGCCGGCCGACAAGAAAAATGTTTTCGAAAACCTATAACCGGAAGGAAGTGAAAAAGGTGATATTTTCTGGATCAGCTTTAATAGTACTAGGCCTGACACTTGCATTTGAGCCCGACCTGCAGGGACAGCAGACCCGGCTTACCCTTGGGGAAGCGGTTGCCCTGGCTCAGCAGAATAATCATCTGCTTAATGTGAGGAAACTCCAGGTAAGCGAAAAGGAGCAAAAAGTGAACGAGGACAGGATTAAATATCTGCCGGTGATCGGGATCGGAGGAACGTACCAGTACAACAGCAATCTGCCGAGCCTTACAATTGATCGCGGAATGTTCGGGGAACTGCCGCTCGGCGGGGTTGGGATACCATTGCCTGCAACTGATGAGGTTATCATTATGGGAAATCATGAGACTTACAATGCCGGAATATCGGTATATCAGCCAATAACCCAGATCGGTAAAATCAATGCGGGCGTGCAGGTTTCAAAGACCGACCTCCGGATAGCAAGGTCTGAGGAAGCAAAAACATCACTGATCATCGGGCAGACAGCTGAAAAACTCTTTTTCGGGCTCCTAATTGTCAGAAAGCAGATCGAGGAGGCGGGCATTAAAGTCGAACTCGCAAGAGCAAGGCTGAGCGACGCCCAAAATGCTCTTGCTGCCGGCAAGACGACTGAAGCAGGACCATACGGGCTGGCAGCTGCCGTAGCTGATGAAGAACAGAACCTACTTAAACTGCAAATCCTTTATGACGATTATTCTGCCGACCTGAAACAGCTGACCGGGATCGAATCAGAAGAGGAAATATTGCCGGAACCTGTAAATACCGAAAATCTTATAGAAAAGGCTTCGGAGCCGGATACTGCGCTGAATCTGGCTGCTGCAAATAACAATGACCTGAAGATGGCTTCACTTGCCAGGATCAAAGCCGGTTACTCGATCAGAGCAAGCAGGTACAGCTATCTTCCCGATCTTGGTCTGCTTGGAGGATATACCTATCAGCATGGCACTGTGGTTTATCCGAAAAACAACGCTTATATAGGAGCTTCGCTGAAATGGAATCTTCAGGATCTGCTTACCAACAGGACAGTCCAGCTGCAGCGGAACTTTGCAATGCAACAGGCCGAAGAGAACCTTTACAACATAAAGGAACAGGTGAATAAGGATATTATGAAGACATTCAGGAAGCTGAAACAATGTGAGGAACTGATAAATGTGGCAGGCAGGGTGGTGACCTACCGTCGAGAAGACCTTAAGATACAGAGCGACAGGCGAAGCTCGGGACTTAATCTCGGGTCCGACCTGCTTGCCGCCAGAGCGGCTATGGCTAAAGCCGAATCCGATTATTATTCTGCCCAGCTCAATTACAGAATTGCCCTTACGGAGCTTAAGATCCTGACCGGAACCTATCAGGACCAGCCTTAAGAAACTAAGTTTTGATCCTTAATATCTTATCCCCTGATCATTAAGATAGGTGATATACTGGGATAGTCTGGGTGTGTCGGATGATTTGAATTTTTTGTACCACTCTTCAGCTTCTGTATTATTCCCGGTCTCCTTCTCAAGCCTGATTATGTTGATATAGAGCAATCCTTTAATTCCCGCACACGAATCACCCTTGTCTGAGAGTATATTGATAAAGCTGATAAGCGCTTTCGCGGGCTGATCATTTTCAGCCAGGGTAAAGGCATCATCAATCCTTTTGTTCAGATCGTTATCAAGGGCAATCCCATAAAATGAAAAACAATTGTCTGAACAGTTCTCAACAAGGTCAATCCAGCTGGTTCCATGTTTCAATGGAGGGAAGGTCAGGACAAAATCAAGCTTCTCACCGGGTGCCTTGAACTTATACGAATCGGGGCATACCGGAATCCCGCTTGCAGATGTCAGCAATATTTTCTTCCCGTCAGGCAACATCATATAAATGTTCCTGTCAGCACAGAAAGTTCCACCGGCAATCCGGTTCCCGATGCTCATAGAAAATACAGTTGCCTCGGGTCCTGCTTCTATCTTAACGATATCAAGGGTTGGGTGGCTTCTGAGCGAATAGTTTGGCTTTATAAATGTCTGGGAGGATAATATTCCGGTTGCTGACCAGAGTATCCCGCTTAATAGAATCAGACTTTTATTCATTTAAACTGAATTGAGAGTGCAAGATAAAAAACTCTGTGTAACTCTTAGCATTCTGCCTGAAGAGTAAAAATGAAACAATTATGTAATAATCGCTTAACAACTTTGTAATTAAATCATTCCAATTTTGCATCATCAAAAATATACTATAAACATGAAGAAAACCCTTAAAAAGAATCTGGCTGTATTATCAGCCGCAGGTATAATTCTTACTTTTTTGTCCTTTAATGTCAAAGCCCAGTCCGACACCTCTTTCAAATCGCATGGACAACCAGTTGTTCTGGTGTTCAGTGATGTGAATTACTCCTTTAACAGGGCGGGAAATTCAAAGGCATTTGATTTATCGAGAGCTTATCTGGGATATGAATATTTTTTCAGCAAAACCATCTCGTCCCGGGTAATTTATGATGTAGCCGATCCGGGGGCAGGAAAACTTCAGATGGTAGGTATCATCAAGAATGCTTTGGTGCAATATAAAAACAAAAACTTTTCTGCAAGATTCGGAGTAATTGGTGTCGATCAATATAGCTTACAGGAAAAACAATGGGGCTACCGGTACATTTACAAATCCTTCCAGGATGCATATAATTTTGGTCCGAGTGCTGACCTTGGAATCGCATTTGAATATTCACCGGCGAACTTTATTTCATTCGATTTGTCTGCACTTAATGGAGAAGGTTATAAAAAAATTCAGTCGGACAGTACGTTTAAGACCACTGCCGGCATCACCCTAAGACCATTTAAAGGGTTTATATTAAGAGGTTATTATGATATTATGAACCATCGGGCTGCCCAGACTACAATCGCTCTGTTCGCGGGGTATACTGTCAAAAGCTTTAAGGCCGGACTGGAATATAACCTGCAGAACAACAATGGAATGATAAATGGACACGATTTTTCAGGCATCTCGGCTTATGCATCAGTCGGCCTGCCAAATAAGTTCAGCGTATTTACAAGGTATGACCTGCTGAAGTCAGTAACCCCTGCAAATTCGGAAGAACCCTGGAATATCCTCAAAGATGGCCAGCTTTTTATTGGGGGATTAGATTATTCACCGGTTGCCGGCTTAAAAGTAGCTCCTGTATTTCTCGGATGGCTGCCTTCCGATAAGTCAAAGAGTTTTACATCAACTTTTTCCTTAAATATTGAAATAAAATTTTAAAAATGATTCCTTTAATAATCAGATAAACTTAAGTATGAAAAAGACATTAATTACGGCAACGATACTGGCACTTCTTGTATCGTGTCAGGGCGGCGGTAAAAAAGCCTCACGCCAGGATAAAAATATCTCTTTGTCGGCAGCAGGTGCAACTTTCCCTATGCCGTTTTATAATCTTGCCTTCAAAAGATATACCGAACTGACCGGGATACCTCTTACTTATGGCGGGATCGGATCAGGCGGCGGTATCAGAAGCATAGCCGACAAAGTTGTGGATTTCGGCGCATCGGATGCTTTCCTCACCGACCAGGAATTATCCGGAATGCCGGCTGCAATAGTTCATATACCTACATGTATGGGAGCGGTTGTTATAGCTTATAACCTTCCGGGTGTAAATGATCTGAAAATGACACCAGATTTGATTGCCGATATTTTTTTAGGGAACATTACAAAGTGGAATGATCCGAAGATAAAATCGGAAAATCCCGGGTTAAACCTCCCTGATAAAGATATTGCAGTAGTCCACAGGTCGGACGGGAGCGGAACAACAAATATCTTCAGCAATTATCTGACAAAAGTCAGCAATGAGTGGAAAGAAAAAATCGGAGAAGGCAAATCCCTGAACTGGCCTGTCGGCATAGGTGCAAAAGGCAATCCTGGTGTTGCCGGTACCATAAGCCAGTCGGTGGGTTCAGTCGGGTATATAGGTTCAGAATATGCCTTTGCCCAAAAAATCTCATATGCACTTGTCAGGAATAGCTCAGGGAATTTCATAAATCCCGATATTAAATCAATAACCGCTGCCGCAAAAGGTGAGATTCCGGCCGATACAAGGGTTATGGTGACCGATTCACCTGCTCCGGATGCATACCCTATAAGTGGCTTCACATGGATCATTCTTTATAAGGAACAATCGTACGATGGCCGTACATTAGCCAGGGCACAGGCAACAGTCAGGTTTCTTGAATGGTTAGTAGGTCCTGATGCACAGGCAATTGCAGAAAGCGTCAATTATGCCCCTCTTCCACCCAATGTATCCTCCCTTGCAATGAACGTTCTCCGGACAATTACATTTGATGGCAAGCCGGTTCTTAAATAATTGTCAACTGTTATGAATGAACAGCGATAGGTTAACAAAGTCGGTTCTATTTGCTTCGTCGCTTTTGGTTCTTATAATCTCTGCCGGAATAGTATTCTCGCTGACTGCAGGCGCTATTCCGGCATTTAAGGAATTCGGTCTCAGATTTTTATTCACAAATAAATGGAATCCGACTCAGGGCCATGAGGTCTACGGGGCATTGCCATTTATTGCAGGGACGCTGATCACCTCTTTTCTGGCCCTGATAATCTGTGTACCTCTTGCCTTTTCGACATCACTGTTTGTTGCAGAGTATTTCAGGAATACCAGGGTCTCGGCCGTCCTCAGTACACTAGTTGATCTTCTGGCGGGAATACCTTCCATCATCTACGGATTGTGGGGATTTTATGCATTGAGGCCGGTTATCATAAGCCTCGGGCTGAGTGACCAGGGATTCGGAATATTCACATCTTCAATCATCCTGGCAATAATGATAATACCCTATGCCACCTCAATCAGTTCCGAGGTAATTGCTATGGTCCCCGACGAACTCAAGGAAGCTGCATATTCCCTTGGTGCAACACGGCTTGAAGTCATTTTTAATGTGATAATTCCAAATGCACGTTCGGGGATTATCGCAAGCTATATTCTGGCGCTCGGGAGAGCTCTTGGCGAAACTATGGCAGTTACAATGCTGATCGGAAATACCAATTCAATCCCTTCGGGTCTTTTTGACACAGGCAATACTATGGCAAGCCTTATCGCCAACCAGTTTGGGGAAGCCTCCGGGCTGAAACTAAGTTCGCTGA
Organism: Bacteroidales bacterium; assembly: GCA_049691735.1. GTDB lineage: Bacteria > Bacteroidota > Bacteroidia > Bacteroidales > VadinHA17 > LD21. The sequence goes on along the minus strand of JBAVOD010000390.1, from coordinate 906 downwards.
TCGCGATCGGCCTCATTTTGTTTGCAATTACGGCTATTGTAAACGGTATCGGAAAATATATAGTCAGAAGGCTTTCTTAAATACTGATCAAATGCCAATAACTAATATATCGGCCTTCGTTGATAACACAAGGAAAAGGGATAAGCGGAATAAGATATTCCTTTCACTTGTCATTTTTATGTCGGCATTAACTGTGGTTCCTATTTTCTTCATCCTGGGGAAAATCATTATCAGTGGCATCGGTCAGATAAATTTTGATTTTTTTGTAAAGACATCTCCCGATTCATTGCAGGCTATGACAGCCATTTCAAACCATCAGACCATCCCGGGAGGAATTGCAAATGGAATTACAGGAACATTTATTATTGTTTTGATGTCATCTGTCATGGCAATTCCTGCAGGACTGATGATCGGAGTTTATCTGTACGAAAACCAGGGGCACCGTTATTCCAATATCCTGAGGAGTTTATCAGAAATCCTTCAGGGCATACCTTCAATCGTCCTCGGCATAATTTCATACCTCTGGATAGTCAAAAACATTACAGATGGTTTTTCTGCATTTGCCGGCAGTATCGCACTTTCCATTATGATGCTTCCTTTGATCATCCGGTCTACCGAAGAAACTTTGAAAATGATTCCCAACGAGATAAGAGAGGCCGCGTTCGCAATGGGAGCGCCATATCACAAGATAATTTTAAGGATTCTAATACCTACAGGACTCAGCGGACTTACTACAGGAATATTACTTTCCCTTTCCAGGGTCCTGGGAGAAACTGCTCCCTTAATGATGACAGCGTTAGGGAATTCAGCAATAAATTATAATATCACCAAGCCGACAAGCGCCGTCCCCCTCCTTATCTGGGAATTTTATAATGACCCCAATATGGTGAGGCTTGTCTGGAGCTC
>JBAVOD010000389.1:0-6975 GCA_049691735.1 Bacteroidales bacterium | reverse complement strand
ACCTAAATGTCCGTTTAATGGGCAACCTGGCTTTAAAAATACAGCAACAGAGTCCGGTCGGCAGAACTTTTTAAGATTAAAAATTCAATTCCTCTGTGATTTTGAAATCACAGAAATTTTCGTAAGTTTACGAAAAGCCGTTGAAGCAGCCTGTAAAGTCTTTAGATGTGAACACATGGTTTGAAATTGGATTTACAGCACATGGAGTTCTGAATCTGACACCTGCGGAGAGTTACGCGTTATGTGAAAAAGGAGCAATAATTGTGGATGTCAGGGAATCCTATATGAATAACTTCAAAATGTTTCATGTTGAAAAAGTCTGTCATTTGCCGTATAGCGAACTCGAAAAAACTTACAAGGACCTGCCGTCTGATCAGCCTCTGATTTTCGCCGATGCGGTGGGACTCAAAAGCCGTGAAGCTGTACTTTTCATGAATGCACATGGTTATGATAATGTAGCAAATATGACAGGAGGGATCGTGGACTGGGAAAGGGACGGATTGCCATTAACTACTGATATCAATAACCGGTTATCCGGTTCGTGTATGTGCCAGCTTAAAGCCCGGGAAAACCGAAAGAATAAACATTAATAAATATTTACAATAAAGTCCGGAAACCCTTTCGCTCTGATTTTATCAGTTGCCATTGTACTGGTCATAATATTACTGGTCACAACGAGGACTGAAAAAAACTCTTTTTGCAAACCGGGAGTTTGATTTTCTGTTTTTTTATGCGCAGTCAAGGCATACTTTTTTGTCTCCTTTTATGCGCCCATATTCCATTACAGTCATTTCACCACATTCCTCACACACGAAACCGTCAAAACTGTCCTTTTTTGGTTCAAGCTGGTATTGGAAAACCTGAGAAATATTTATCAGCTTTTCATCCGGTGCATTCATTACACCCTCAACTAGCTTGTCAACGATTTCATCAGGTACCGTACTGGCCGGTTTCCCCAGCATTCTATAGTCGGTAAAGAATACTGATTTCTTATTATTAAGCATTGCCTCTGCTTTTGGTGTAACTCTCACCGCTTTCCCTGTTGCCCTGTCAACCAGTGTAACCGCCCATTTTCCTTTATGGGTTTTCTTTATATTTCCTTTCCCGAAAGTTGTTCCCATAATGACCTGCAGTCCGTCGCCGTAGCAGGTTGCACAATGGTCATCGCCAAGATCTACAAATGCTGCAAGCTGTCCGTCTTTAGCACGTTCTACGCCAAGAGCATTCATGGCAGCAGCGCCTGCCCTCAGACCCATTGGCATTGCTGGACATTTATGTCCGTGAAATTTCTGCCCGAATTCGAGCCAATCTTTTGGATTAATCATGATTTTAGAATTTAAGTTAAATATTTATTAATTTGTTTAGTATTTATGAAATCGCATCATATATCAATTTGGAGGCAATGAGAACCAATACAACAGCATAGATTATTTTTACCTGTTTTGATTTGGCTTTCTCAGTCATGAAACGTCCTCCCAGCTGAGATCCTATTATTACAGCAGCAACGACAATGATTGTCAGAGGCCAGTTCATTTTGCCCTGTGCCATGTGACCAATATAGCCTGAAAAAGATGAAAAAGTAACCACGAAAGCAGTTGTTGCGGCTGCCTCTTTGGTTTTATATCCTGTCGTCATAAGGATAGGAGCTATTATAAATCCACCTCCGATCCCAAGCATCCCTCCGACAAATCCTGCGAAACCACCGGTAAAGAATCCAATAATACTTCTTTTTCCAATGGGCAGCATTTGCTCAGGCTCCGGTTTTTTTGAAGCCCATATCATTCTTCCTGCGGCGATTACAACCATAGCAGCAAAAAGGATTTTAAGAGTATGAACAGGAACCATATTACTGGTCATAGCACCCAGTGGTGCAGCAATTAATGCGGTGACTGCCATAACAGCGCCTCCTTTCCAATCGACCAGTTTTTTGCGTGCAAAAGGAATCAGAACCAGGAGGGTATTGAGTCCATTGAGCAATAGTCCCAATGGTATAGCTACACTTTTCAAATCAAATCCTGCCCAGTTTAAGACCGGCACATAAACCATTCCTCCTCCGAGGCCCAGCATGGCAAAAAGGAAAGAAACGATTGAAATTATCAGAAAGACAATTAAATAGAGCATAATGTATATTAAAATAAATTAAGTGGTTGCTTACAACGTAAGCTTCCCATAAAGCACGGATTTCCATATCAGTATAGCGCGAATAGCTTCCTGATTCTTTTATTACTTCACAAACGGGTGGTAAAATACTTTCTCATCCGGTTCATGTTCTGAGCAGGGAATACAGACTTTTTTACCATCTTTTAACCTAAGGTAACGTTCGAAAACATATTCACCGCATACTTCACATGCAGCCTTGTTAAACGAACCTTTTACCGGTTTGTAGCTAAAATCGGGCAGACTTGTAACTATAAACAATTCATCATCGGTAGCACTCAGTACAATGTCGATAATGTCTTCGCATATATTTGCCGGTATTTGAGAAGGCTCAATCCCCTGTTTTCGGTATTTGAAAAACTCGTGCGGAGCGAGTTTATCCTGGAATTCATTACGCAGAAAAAACCTTACAGCTCCCTTAACACCGGGATACCAGAAAGTAGCTGCTACTTTACCATAATAGAGTTTGTCGATCATGCCTTTTCCAAAGGTTGCTCCGGTCGCTGACATGATGCCATCCTGCATACATCCCTGGGGATGACCAACACCCATCTCAGAAAATACACGCATTTCATGATCTTTGCAGCGCTCAACACCCAATTTTTGAAGCGCCAGGGTCCCCATACGATACCCTATTGGCATAAAAGGACATTTGTGGCCGTGAAACTCAAACGCCCAATCCGGAATTTGAAATTTTGTTGTTTTCATTTGTATATTTTTTAGAAGTTAATTTAAAGTAAAAAGAACCTGCAGGGCAAAATAGAATGCACCTTTGGGATCCTTATTGTTGATCTGTTGGAGATCACCCGGACTGAAATATCCTGTCACTCCCGTAAATTGCCATTTTCTGAATGGCTGGTATCGTACAAAAATGTCTGTCTCATTTCCAAGATACCTGCTGCCTTCAATCAGTTTCATTGTTCCAAGCAAAACAGCATCATCAGGTGATGGTATATAAAACCGGTTGTGTTTTATTTCGACCCACATATCTTTTTTAAAGGGATAAAGTTCCAGAACAATTTCGGGATCACTAAGATTTGACCAGGTTACAATATTCATCCAGCCGTAAAATTTGTCCTGGGCACCATAAGCAGGATCAAAGGTGTGTATAACATTATCTGTTTTCTTTCCCCCTGATGCATAAGAGTAACGAAGGCTTAATGCCGGTTCTGCAGGGATGGATCCGAACCTGTAACCGGCTTTGGCAAAATATCCGTAAGCATTGATCTGTTTCCCGTTTTCATTTCCAAATTCTCTTGTGCAGGTAAAATCATAAATTAAATTCCGGTTCCCCGGGTCAACCAAACGAATACCGTACCAGTTCCGGTTTATTGACTGTGTCCTGATATAATCTGCCGATCCTTCTCTTTTGTATGCATAAAAAGGTTCAGCATTCAACCATGCCGCCAATCGGAAGTGTGAATATAACCCACCACCCCAGAATTCAGTATTTGTGAACGGAATTGTCGTTTTGAGCGGGTCATTTATTTTGGTTCCTCCACCGAATAGGTCTATCGAGGTTTCACCATTTTTGTATGAGATCTTTATCGCATCCCATGTCCAGCGGCCAGTATTCCCCCATTCTCCCGGACCAAATATCCTGTAGTCTCCATAGAAAATCTTCTGCCTGCCAATTTTGACCGATAAATTCCTGAACAATTGTCTGTATTCAACATAAAGATCATAGATTTCAAAAAACTCCTCATTGGGGTTCATTATATAATAAGGGGACGCAGTCCCTGCCTTGTGTATTTTAAACAAGCCGGGGTATTTATTTTCTCTAAGTGACCATCCGAAAGCCCTCGAATCCTGGAGGTGGAATGCTGCATTGATTTTTGCTTTATTAAATATTATCCCGGGGATTATTCGCTGCAGCAATATTTTATCATTTAGACGACCTATTGCATCAGGACCATCATTGCCATAATTCTTTGCATTCATGCCATTCCAGACTTCAAAACGGTAACGGATGGAGAGATCAAATTTTAAGCTCTTCGGATCACTCTGGCAATAAAGAACCTGAACAAACTGTAAGAATAATATCTGGATGATTAATTTCTTCATTTAATCCCGGTCAGCAAATCTGAAACCAACGGCCTTACCCCAAATTTTCAAATTTTCAAATTATCAAATTATTTATTTTACCCCTTTCTGCTTCAGTACTTTTACAAGCTCTTCTTCGGGGAAGAATCCGACATGCCTGTAAAACTCTTCCCCGTCTTTGTCGAGAAACACCTGAGTGGGAATAGCTTCAATGCCAAACTGTTTCGCAAACGGAGAGCCTGCTTCTGTCCATACATCATGAAATACCACATTTACCTGTGTTGGATATTTTTCTCTTATTGATTTCATCACAGGTTGCATTTGCTGACAGGGAATGCAGCGAACTGAACCCAGTTCTATAAATGTAACTTTATACTTAACCTTGTTCATCGCCTGATCAGATCTGCCACCGTTTTTTGTGGTCTGACCGGAACAATCGGTATAAATAATAACAGCAGTAATTGCTAAAAACACTACCAGGGATTTTCTCAGGGTTTTCATTTGCCAACTATTTTAATGAATTAATAATTATAACTTATTATGTGCTGAATTGATCAGCTTTTCAGACTGTTCATAAATATCTTTTATGTTCTCAATCTCCGCAACCGCAACCACGAAATGCTTTTCCGGAATATGTGCCAGGATCTATTTTGCTTATGGCTCCCAATATCTCTCCAACCACTTTTTCGATCATTTCAAAATGCTCGTCTTTCAGATCCTTAATTCTGATGATGTTCTTATTAAGGGCTTTCTCATTACCGATTATTTTTGAAACATCAATTGATCCGCTAACCTTACCACTGTATTTCTCAGTGCTCCTTTTGGCGCAGAGTTTGTCGCAGCCATCAACAGAAATAGTCGGAAAATCCCTCGCGAAATTCCTTTCTTCAGCACCTCCCGCAAGGTAAAGCGGCAGACACAGGGTGACCGTATCAATCATCTTAAGCTCTTCAAGAACTTTCCGTGTGGCAAGCCTCGAAACAGTGCCCCCCAGACATTCTTCCCCGGAGCATGATAATAATCCAACCTTCAGAACATCCATTTTAAGTTGTATATCCATATCATTATCTCCTTAAATAATTTCATTAATAAACTTTTCAATCTTTACTGCAATTTTATTTACGACCTCTTCACCATCAGAATCGAGCCGCGAAGCCGTACCAATTTTTTTCCCTTTAAGCTCCTTAACCGTATCAATTACTTTCATTTCCCGCACTACTTTTCCGCCGGCGATCGATACATTCTTTGATGCGCACATTTTAGAACAGCCATCAAGAGTGATACAATCACAATCCCTGATTTTCTCTTTTATTTCCTGATCTCCCGTAACAATGTATGCAAGGCACACAGTTTCGGCTTTATCGGGGCATAGCTCAATTACAGATTTTAAAACCGCTTCCCTGGCGATCAGCCCGTAGACTTTTCCAATACCGCTGCACGGGACAACTCTTACTTTTTTAATCATTTTGACTCCTCCACCTTCTTTCGTGTTATTTCAATATAACTTTCGAATCCTATAAGAAGTTCTTTATCGCTTTCAAAATCCGAAAGCTCAAGTTCTGCAATCCAGCCCAACTCATAAGGATTTTCGTTAATAAGTTCCGGATTTTGTTCAAGCTTTTCATTCACTGAAATTATTTTGCCGCTTACCGGCGAAATCAATTCAAAAACAGATTTTGAAGACTCAATTGAACCTGCTTCGCCGAATTGATCAATCTCAGCTCCGATCTCAGGTGGGGAAAAGTACAGGATATCTGAAAGATTCTGCTGAACATAATCCGTAACCCCAATTCTGGCTCTGGTCCCTTTCACATAAGCCCAGCAATCATTTTCATTAAAAAAAACATCGCTGTTCGCTGGTATCCTGAAAATGAATTTGCCATTCTGAAAAGTCTCATAAACGAAATCATAAGAATTATCTGCTGATCCCGTCGATTGCGCGCTTTCGTCCCCGGCCTTATCAAATTCACTTAATAATGTATTGATAAATGCCTGTTCATTGTCAAGGATCCTTAGCTTATTATTCAGCTCAACATTATGATTTTTAGCTTCTTCGGTAATGATCACCTTCCTTGAGATTTTCAGGTTTTTTTCAGTTGCAAGTTTACTGGCGCACCGGGTCTGGCAACCGTCAATGACCAAAAGTGAACGTTCGGATGCAATCCTGTTATACCTGTTTTCTGAAACCCTGTAAAAAACAGGGCAGATTATTTCATTGTCGGCTTTTTCAGATAATCTGATGGCGAGTTCACCTGCAATAACACCCGCACATTTATCCAGGCCATTACATGGGAGGATGGCATAGTTTTCAATCATTGCTGACTGCCTCCCTTCTTATCTCCTTTATTCGTTGTGTCGTTAAATTTTTATCCGGGAATGAGATCGCATCGGGGCCACAGGTTTTTGAACATGCCCTGCAGAAAACAACGCAGTTAGTGGGGTTCTTTACTACCAATTGTATCGCCTCATTCTCATTGATCTCGAAAACCTTATGGGGACAGAATTCCACACACTCCATGCAATAATTGCATTTTGAATAATCAAGTGTGGGTTTCCAGTCTATCCGGTTACGTTCGACTCCCATAAATGTAGTCTCGCTCATTGTGCATCCTCCATTTTACTTAAAACTTCACTTACCTTTTCGACTGCTTTATCTGTGGTAAGATCGCGGACATCAATGGCAGTCAAATCCTTATTTACATCAAGTCCGCTTGCAGAAAATGCATCTCTGAAAAGCTTTGTCTGCATATTGGGCGCGCAACCTCCGATCACTAC
>JBAVOD010000388.1:0-8506 GCA_049691735.1 Bacteroidales bacterium | reverse complement strand
CCGTATTCCCGTCCAGATTGTATTCTCCTGATCCTTATATATTGCATAAACAGGCTCATCGGGTTGGATTCCTGATCCGATGCCATAATTTGTAAACAATTTTGGACTAATAATGACCCGGGCAAGTCCAAGGCTGTTCCCAGACAAAGCCCTGTAAGAGAACCAGAGTAAATTCCTGTTCTGATAGTAGTACGAAAGGGAAGCGGGCAATCGCTCCCGGGGCAGATTCATCTCCAGACCTGTTGAGGGATTTAACAGGTTGATACCAGTTTCCTTTGATTGCCAGACAAACAGGGTATCCCCTGTAAATTCTCCATCGGGAGGTCTACCCTTATATTCGGTCAGGTGACCATTTTCTGACAATCTGAAAAGGCCAAGGTTTGAAAAAACCCATTTATTCCCCCCCGGCGATATATAAAATTCAGACCAGTATCTTTCAGGATAATCAATATAATAAGTCGGAAGGTCTGATCCAACCAGATACTTTTCAACTATGTTCAAAATAATTTCACCGCCCGGGAGGCCTGCAGCTTTTTTAAGCCTACACAATTTATCGCTTGCCAGCCAGATCTCATTCTCGTTCACTACATACACAGATGAATTATCAATTTCGTTGAATCCCTTCGCCGTATTGCCAATTTTGTACTCCGTAGTCTGCCCGCTTTTATGCTCTCTTTTTATAAGCTTGCCGGGGCCAATGATCCAGAGATCGCCGTTTCTGTCAATATCAATCGATGCGCCTAGTTTGCCCACCGGAAAGGCATTAGGGTAAGGTGTTTCAAAATTATCCTGTACCGGGTCGTAACGGACAAGGTGCCCATTATCGCTCATAACCCATAAATTGTCTGACCCGTCGATTTCAATGTCTCTCACTGAAAAATATGGGAGTGAAGTAGAATCGCCGGGAATATGAAAATAATTTTTAAACTCATAACCATTGTACCTGGCAAGCCCATCCCATGTGGCAATCCATAAAAATCCGGTGGAGTCGGAAACCATGGCTCTTACGGTATTATGCGGAAGCCCGTCATTCGAATTGAATGTCCTGATGCCGAATGTCTGGGATGCTCCTGTTGCCTGAAGGAACAACAGAAGAATGAACGGCAACACAGCATGAGGTCTCGTTTGTTTGTTCCCGGTTTTCATCAGCTGCAGTAAGTCGATAAGATTTTTACCCGGATCCTGTCAACGTAAATGTATCTTTTCTAATTGAAAATCTGAAAAATCAGCCGAACTATTAATTTGTTGTATTTCGCCGGTTACCGGTATAGGGAATATTTATTCCAAAGAAGGGTTAATTTTGCATTATGACCGATTTTAAACTGACTTCCGATTATCAGCCAACGGGCGACCAGCCTGAAGCAATTAAGCAGCTTGTCGACGGGTTGGAGAAAGAAGTACCATACCAGACACTGCTTGGTGTGACCGGATCAGGAAAAACGTTTACAATTGCCAACGTTATCGAAAGGGTGCAGCGCCCGGTTCTTGTCCTTAGCCACAACAAGACACTGGCTGCCCAGCTTTACGGTGAATTCCGGCAGTTTTTCCCAGAAAGCAGGGTTGAATATTTTGTATCATATTACGATTATTACCAGCCTGAGGCTTATCTCCCCGTAAGTGATACATATATAGAGAAGGACCTGTCAATAAATGAGGAAATTGAAAAACTGAGGCTCAGTGCAACATCAGCCCTTCTTTCGGGCCGGAAGGATGTTATTGTTGTCTCGTCGATCTCATGCATATACGGCATTGGCAATCCGGACGACTTTCACTCAAATACGGTACATGTCAGGGTTGGTCATAAAATCGGAAGGAACCAGTTCCTGAGGAAACTTGTTGACAGTCTTTACTCCCGTAATGAGATGGAGTTCAAAAGGGGCACATTCAGGGTCAGGGGAGATACTGTTGACGTTTTCCCTGCCTATGCCGATATTGCTGTAAGGATCATGTTTTTCGGGGATGAGGTCGAAGAAATAAGCACGTTTGATCCATTCGACGGGCATAGTATCGAGACACTTGATGAATATATCGTTTATCCCGCGAATATCTTTGTTACAACCAGGGACAGGATTAACCAGGCCATAAGTCTGATACAGGACGACCTTGTCAGGCAGGTAACACATTTCAACGAGATCGGAAAGAAGGAGGAAGCCAAAAGGCTTGAACAGCGGGTGTTGTACGACCTTGAAATGATAAAGGAACTCGGATACTGCAGCGGCATAGAGAATTATTCAAGATATTTCGACGGCAGAAATCCCGGTACAAGGCCTTTCTGCCTGATTGACTACTTTCCGAAGGACTTCATAACTGTCATCGATGAAAGCCATGTGAGCGTACCTCAGATAAGAGCAATGTACGGAGGAGACCATTCGCGCAAGCAGACACTCGTCGAGTACGGCTTCAGGCTGCCCGCAGCCCTTGACAACAGGCCACTGAGGATGGAAGAGTTCGAAGCACTCACCGGCCAGACAATTTTTGTAAGCGCAACGCCTGCTGAGTATGAGCTTGAGAAGAGCGAAGGTGTATTTGTTGACCAGGTCATCAGGCCGACAGGGCTTCTTGACCCTCCTGTCGAAGTGAGGCCCAGCCTGAACCAGATCGATGACCTGATGGCCGAGATACGAAGCAGGACAAAATCGGGCGAACGAACTCTGGTAACGACAATAACCAAGCGTATGGCAGAGGAACTTGCTGCCTACCTTCTGAAATACGGGATCAAATGCAGATACATCCATTCAGATATTGAAACGCTTGAAAGGATCGAGATCATGGAGGGCCTGCGATCCGGTGAATTTGATGTACTTGTCGGGGTCAACCTGCTGAGGGAGGGTCTTGACCTGCCTGAGGTCTCTCTGGTTGCAATACTCGACGCAGATAAGGAAGGTTTTCTCCGGTCGGCGAGATCTCTTACCCAAACGGCGGGAAGAGCTGCCCGGAACCTGAATGGTAAGGTCATAATGTATGCTGACGTGATGACCGGAAGCATGCAGGAAACTATCAGCGAAACTAACAGGCGAAGGGAAAAGCAGCTGAAGTACAATGAGAAGATGGGTATAACACCTACCCAGATTATCAAGAAAACCGGTACCATGCTGAGAGGATTCAGTAAAAAGGGTGTTGCCGTCAGGGCCTATGTTGAACCTGAAAGACCTGATGTTGCGGCAGATCCCGTGATAAAATACATGAACCGCGAAGCCCTCGAAAAGGCTATCGACAAAACTAAAAGGAATATGGAAAAAGCAGCCTCCGAGCTTGATTTCATACAGGCAGCCCGGTACAGGGACGAGATGGCAGATCTCCAGGCCCTTCTCCGAAGTAAATCTTAGCAGGATTTTGTTGCTGCGACTTTCAGTTATTTATCGTGTAGCCGCCCAGTCAGCCATTGAACCTTTCTTTTCATTGACATATGTTCCCGTCATGCTGCCTCCGTTAATTTTACCCGAGTATTTTTCCCCGTTCGCGGTGAATGAGATCTGATCGCCGTTAAGCCTTCCTTCACTTATTTCATATGATTTTCCGTTCGATCCGAGGGTGCCTTTGAAAAACTGGTACTGCTGGGTCAGCGTAAGTTCACCATTCCCGGTTTTCCATTTGCCTTCAACTCTGGCAGGGATTATCCACATATAAGCGGTGTTCCAGCTGCTCCAGCTTTCATCGGTCGACACCTTGTAGTCCTCTTCCCAGTCGCCCATGGTAAATGTATTTGATACTACCCTGGTCCCGGGTTTGAGATCAAGCAGCTTTGGCCGTAGTTTCAGGTTTATTTCAGGAAGAAGGAACATTGTTATAACAGTTGCCTTCGACAGGTCAGTCTGAAACAGATCGCCCTCGACAAACTGTGCTTTATCAGTAACCCCGGCTTTTTCAGCATTTTCTTTCGACAATTTGACCATTTCGGGATTATACTCAACGCCAAGAGCATTCGCGCCAAGCTTTGCAGCAGTAATAACCGTGCGGCCATCGCCCGATCCCAGGTCGATCAGAAAATCTTGCGGACCCACTTTTGCCACCTGGAGCATCTTGTCAACAAGGTCCTGCGGCGTTGGGACCCATACGACATCCTTGCCTTTCTGGCCGACCTGCGGGACAAATCCATCACTTGCTTTCTGCTCCTGGGCTGTAAGGCATAAAGCCGGAATCAGCAATGTGAGTACTAATGAGGATCTGTAAATAAAAGATGTTGATTTCATAACTGCAGTCATTTTAATTAAGGATAAGGACAGGAAAAAGTCAAAATTATGAATTATTTTATGATAATGCGTTGGGCGGTACCGCACAACGGAGTAATGATATTATCATCATATGTTTACCAGATTCCTGACAAATTCCGCAATTGCGAGCGAAGATGTCAGACCCGGTGATTCTATGCCAATCAGATTTATGAAGCCCGGGTATCCGTTTTCCGATTCCTCGGCAATATAGAAATCCCTGAGTGGCGCACCCGGCCTCTGGATCTTCGGGCGGATCCCGGCCATTTCGGGCGAAATATCATCATATTCCAGGAATGGAAGGAATTTCCTTGCTGATGAGTAGAACGCTTCCTGTTTTGAAGGCGAGAGGCTGTAATCGTATATATTGGAATCCAGATATTTAACATCGGGGCCAAGTTTTACACCCCCTGCCAGGTCCTTTGTAACATGTATTCCGATACCCTCCATGTTATGTATTGGTACCGGGTAGATAAGCCTGTTTATCAGATAGTTCTTCGGAGGATTCAGTCTGAAGTATTCACCTTTGCAGAACATTATCCTGAGATCCTCATCTTCCAGCCCTGCCATCACCCTTACCCTGTCCGATGTCAGTCCTGCCGAGTTAATGATGATCCTGGTCGTAAATCCGAACCGGCTCTCGTCATGCCCTGTGACAGTAATTCTGTATCCGCCACGGATCCTCTCTATCCCCGTGACCTCACTTCCGTATACTACCTGGCATCCGTTGTTTATTGAATTGGTCTCGTACCGTTTCATGAGTGAGTGCGAATCAACTATGCCGGTTGATGGTGAATGGATTGCCCCGAGCGCATAAATATTAGGTTCAAGTACGGAAATCTGGTCGGGTCCGATGATTGAAAGGTCGGCAACCCCATTTTTCACAGCGGTATCCCTTATACCCCGGATAATTGTGATCTCTTCCGGCGATGTGGCGACAATGAGCTTACCGCAGTTATTGAAAGGCACTTCGTACTTTCTGCAATAATCATAAAGCAGCCTTTTCCCCTCGGTGCAAAGGCGCGATTTCAGGCTTCCTTGCGTATAGTAGATCCCGGCATGGATCACCTCGCTGTTCCTGCTGCTTGTCTCCTGACCGAAGGTTAAATGTTTTTCTATCAGAAACGTGTCGCTGAATTCAGAAGATATTCTTTCAGCAATTGCGAGGCCCACAACACCGGCTCCTATAATAGTTACCTGTGCATCCATAGCTCTACCGGATTAGTACCCTGCAAATCTATCTGTTTTTCCACATAAATGATAATGTGTGTAATAATCCTGATTTCATTCTGTCAGAGTGTTAAACGATTTGTATCTTTGATCAGAAATGAAGCTTCGTGGGCTTAAATTATGAAGACATATAAAACCTGGATAATTATTGCGGTCTTGTTCAGCATTGCAGCAATCTCATCTGCCCAGTCAGGAACGGATAACGAATCGCAGTTCCTATTTCATGAATATTCACCTGCGACCATAATTCTGAAAGCAGGCGGAACCCAGACGGCTGACCTAAATTATAACACGGTTTCCGGTAAAATGGTATTCATGCGCGACGGAGTACCCTACGAACTGCTGTCAGCAATTCTTATTGATACTATCTATCTTCAGAATTGCACATTCGTGCGTATTAACAATTCCTTCTTTGAGCTGCTTGTGAATGCACCGGTTCCCCTTTTCCTTCAGCATAAGGGGATTCTTGCCCTCGCTGGCAAACCTTCAGGTTACGGCACTACCTCCAATACATCCAGCATTACATCAGTTTCAGTAATAAGCGATAACTATAAAAACTATAACCTAGAGCTTCCTTCTGATTTTAAAGTCATAAGGGAGAATATTTACTGGATAAGAAATGCCGGCGGTGAACTGGAAAGCTTTATAAACCAGCGGCAGTTACTCGGCCTTTTCCCGGATATTTCAGCACAATTGCAGGCGCACATCAGAGCCGGCAAAATAAAATTTGACAGGAAAGAGCAGGTCGCAGAACTTATCAGGTTCTGCAACGAATTAATTAAATAATTGCCAACCGTAAAGCCAAACCTACCAAATGTAAAATGGAACTGTCATTTTTTAAGGCTTTTATTTATTTTAAACATGGTTAAAAAGCAGAAAGGAACTTAGTACAGAAGAATGTTTGCGGTTGATTCCTGAAGTATCACAGTTCCGGATTACCTGTTTTGTCATGAAAGCTGTTAAACTCATTCCGGCCCTCTTAATCCTGGCTCAGGTTCAGGCTTTTACCTGGGCCGGCATCCCCGATTATCATACAACAGCAGACGTAAAAAATAAAAAAGTCTTAATATCATCAGTGGATACATCTGTAGTCAACAAGCTAACTACAGAAGGTTACAAGTTCGTACTCGCGTTCACCGATGCCAGGAACAGAGGTTTCATGTATTTGACCAAATACGAGGATTCAATGGCGGCAAAAGCCTGCATTGACAGCGCAGTCGCAATCTGCGAAATAAATCATTTGAAGATCCCCTCAAAACTATACCTCCTGATGGCAGAATATAATTTTATAACAGGTGATTTCAGAAGTGCTTCGGAAGAGGCGGCTAAAGCCATGATACAATCTGCTGCCAACGATGAAAAAGATATTCTTGCAAGAACTTACATTTTCCTTGGCGTATATTATGAAAATACAAAATCATTCAAAGCAAGCATCGAGTATTTAAATAACGGAATTACTATTGCAGGTAAAGAAAAATTAAAAGGTTTGATCCCGTGGGCATATTTTTATAGGGCCAATGTTTTTGAAGCAGTCGGAGACCTCAGATCATCAAGGGAAAATCTGCAGCTGATGATTGATGAAGGATTGAATGAGAACGATTTTGCGGCGGTCGCACGGGGATATTCCATGTATGGAACTTCATATTGTGGCGATTCCGCAACTTCCGCAAAAAGAGATTTCAGGAAGGCAAGGTCCCTCCTGAAAAAGGGTCTGGAGTTTTCATTTTTGAACAGTGATACAGGACAGGCGTTGTATTCGCTGGCAAATACAGGGTGGAATTACTATCTGGAAAAGATGCATGACTCGGCACTTTTTTATTATGAAATATCGCTGAAATACAGCCTGCCTATGAAGATCTACACGGCAGCAGCAAATTCTCTTGGCAATATTGGTACAATCTACCGCGATCTTAATAAACCTGCCATGTCAATTTCCTATTATCAGCAGGCAATCGAACAGGGGAAAAAGGTGAATGATGTCTACAACCTTCAATGGATCTATAATGATATGGCCCAAATGTACCTGCGCGAGAAAGACACAGCAAATGCATTCATAAGCTATGTGCAGTATAAGAAGTACAGCGATATGCTTTTAAATAAGGCAAACAATCAGGGACTTGCCGATGCAAGGATGCAGTATGAGGCAGATACACGCAATAAGGAAATGCAACTTTTATCGCTTAAAGTGAAAAACCAGCGCCTGCTGAATTTCGGATTTGCCGGATTTTTTATCCTGGCCCTGGCCATAGGAATTCTGCTGTTCGGCCGTTCAAAGCTCGAATCAAAAAGACGTCTGAGTGAATTGAACCGGAAGGTTTCCGAAATGAACCAGGCAAACCTCAGACAGCAGATGAATCCACACTTTATTTTTAATACCCTGAATTCGATACAATACTATATGTATCAACACGATAGGCTTGCAACAAACAATTACCTCACCAAGTTCTCAAGCCTTATGCGCAAGGTACTCGACAACTCACAGCACACTTCTATCCCACTGAGCGATGAACTGGGCGCCCTTAAACTGTATCTTGAGCTTGAAGCCATTAGGTTCAGGGACAAATTTGATTTCAAAATAAGTGTTGACGATGAGATTGACCCAATAATGTTCAAGGTACCAACGATGCTCATCCAGCCATATGTTGAAAACTCAATCTGCCATGGGATCATCCCCGCCGAATCAAAGGGATACGTGGATATTGATCTGAAACTCAATAACAACTGTATTGTGTGCACAATTGAAGATAATGGGATCGGACGTGATGCATCCAGAGAAAGGAACCTGAAAAAGGAGAGAAATCACACCTCCCTCGGAACGCATATCACAAAATCCCGTCTTGACCTGGTAAATGAGTTGTACGGTACAAGTCTGAAGACAACTTATACAGACCTTAAAAATGAAAACGGAGAGCCGGCAGGCACCCGGGTTGAGATACATATACCCATACTTGCATGACAAAGAAGCTTAAAACAGCAATTATTGATGATGAACATGATGCTGTTGCATTCATAAGTTCAATTATCAGGGAGTACTGTCCCGACCTTGAGGTAGTTGGCACAGCATATAA
>JBAVOD010000387.1:0-11964 GCA_049691735.1 Bacteroidales bacterium | reverse complement strand
AGGTGACTCCCCGCAACCCGCACCCCGCATCCCGCAACCGGTTTCACCCTGCAACATGCAACATTTCAAATATTTTTTTCATACATTTGGCATATAAATTCAACCCCATGAAGTACAGCTGGGTTCTCGAATACAAGATTAAGATCAACCGCGCCGGCCTTTGTTGAATCCTTCCGGTAAACAATCAATTTCAATTAGTTACACATTCCTGTTTGCTTTGACGGTCCCGCATCAATTAATGCGGATCGATTCAGGCAAAACAGATAACTCAGTAAATATTTTCGATAATACATTCCGGAAAAATGGAAAAATTAATAATTACAGGCTCCCGACTTAAAATCAACGATGTAGTGAATGTGGCCCGGTACGGGCAGAAAGTGGAACTCCATCCCGATGCAAGGAAGAGGATTAATGAGTGCCGCGCAATGCTTGAAAAAAAGATATCAGCTCACGAGATAATGTACGGTGTAAATACCGGGATCGGCGAATTTTCAGAGATAGTCCTCAATGATGACCAGATAAAGGATTTCCAGAAATATCTTGTTTACAACCATGCAGCAGGGATCGGTGAGCCCGCGTCAACCGAGATTGTGAGGGGAGCAATGCTTGGCAGGATAAATGTTCATGCCCACGGGAATTCCGGCAACAGGCTTGAAATCACCGAAACTTATATTGAAATGCTCAACAGGGGTGTCACGCCGTTTGTCTGCCAGAAGGGATCGGTGGGTGCATCAGGCGATCTTGCCCCGATGTCGCAGATAGCCCTGCTCCTGATGGGCGAAGGAAAAGCCTATTACAATGGCGAACTGCTCGAGGGGGCCGAAGCCATGAAAAGAGCAGGCATCCCATGTCCGGGTCTCCATGCCCGCGACGGGCTTGCAGCGATTAACGGTTCAAATATGCTGACCGCAATGAGTGCCATATGGCTTGTCGACGCCAATAACTGGCTCAAACAGGCCGAAATCGCCGCCTCAATGTCGCTCGAAGCCCTGAAAGCCAACATGAAACCGTACACCCCTCTTCTGCATGAAGCCAGGGGGTTCAAAGGTGCCATCCGCAGTGCAAATGCCATCAATAAATGTATCAGCGGAGGCGATCTGAAAGAAGGAAGAGTCAGGTCAAAGGTCCAGGATGCTTACTCAATGAGATCAACTCCCCAGGTCGTTGGTGCTGCCCATGATATGCTGGCTTATGCAAAATCGCAGGTTGAGATCGAGCTGAATGGTGTGGGCGATAATCCGATATTCTTCCCCGACATGAACCTTCAGCTTTCAGGCGCCAATTTCCAGGGATCACCTGTCAGTGTGCCGATGGACATGGCAGGGGCATGTGTAACGATGGTAAGTGTGATGTCGGAAAGGAGGATGAACAGGCTGAACAACCAGGCCCTCAGTGTCGGACTGCCCGATTTTCTGACAAAGGGAGCAGGCATGTTCTCGGGTATGATGCTCAGCCAGTATACAGCCGATACGCTGATAGTTGAACAGAGGATCCTGTCAGCACCCGCGTCAATACAATCAATCCCGGCTGCTGCCGACCAGGAGGACTTCGTTTCAATGGGAATGAATACCGCGATCAAGAACAACCAGATCCTCGATTGTGCATACGGGATCCTCGGCATCGAATTCATGGCTGCAGCCCAGGCACTTGATTTCAGGAAGGATGAATATAAATTCGGCAAAGGGGTTCAGGCTGCAAAGGACGTCATCAGAAAATACGTTGATTTTCTTGATATTGACAGACCCCTCTATCCCGACCACACCAGGATGAAGGAACTGGTCAGCTCGTGCGAGATACTTCATGAGGTCGAGAAGGTTACAGGCAGCCTTGAATAACCAGGAGCCCCAATTTATGCAGTGACCTACCCCCCTCACAGGGGGGCTGGGGGGTCGCCAAAAGGGGCTGGGCGGTCGTTTAAAGGTTCTGGGGGGTCGCTAAAAGGGGCTGGCGGTCGCCAAAAGATCGCACATTAAAATTTTAAGTTAATTTGTAAATATGAAAAAATCATTAATCCTTGTCCTTGCAGTACTGACTGCATGCTCTTCACAGCAAACAAAGAAAGTTAACACTTCTGTCGCCGGATACATAAGTGAACAGGTGATTACCGCAGCAACCGATACAATAAAACAGACCCAATCTGTAAGCGATGCGGCACTTCTTGAAAAAGGCATAAGGCATGCCGCTTCTCTCTGGAGAAAGGAAGATGGCACCCCTGGCGAATTCACAGGATTCGTAAAACAGAACTACGTGGCGGATCCAATCCGGCGAAAGGCACTGTTCGACAAGATCAGCGGCTATTTTGAATCGCTGAGCGGGAACTTTAACGACATCACCATCGACCTGAAAAAAACGCTTGATGAAGCACGTGGTGAGATCGACGGGATCGACAGGATGTTCGGGACATACTCGGTAAGCTCACATCTGTCAGATGATCTATACGCTGATAAGATTGCTTTTGCCGTCGCCCTGAATTTTCCATATTATTCACTGGCTGAAAAAGAGAAGCTCGGCCCCGCCTGGAGTCGCAGCGACTGGGCAATGGCAAGGCTCGGCGACTATTTTGTTTCGCGCGTGCCTGCAGGGCCGAATCAGGCTCTGAACAAGGCTACCGGCGATGCTGAGATGTATATCGCAGAGTACAATATCTGTATGGGTCACCTTCGCACTGACGACGGACGTCAGTTATTTTCCACCGATATGGTCCTTCTGTCGCACTGGAATCTCCGCGACGAGTTGAAGGCCGATTATGCCGACAGGGAGAATGGCCCGGCAAAGCAGGAAATGATCTACAAGGTTATGGAACATATAATTAACCAGGATATCCCGGGGATTGTCATCAATAATCCCGGCTATGAATGGGCTCCTTTTTCAAACAAGGTAACGCAGGCCGGAAATGCTGTCGAAGCAGCTGCCGAACCTGATACCCGGTACCAGCATATTGTGAATATCTTCCGCGCTATGAAAGGCATCGACCCCTACAACCCGGAGATGAACACTGCAATCCTGCGGAAGTTCTCGGTTGAAATGGAGATTTCCCAGGATGAGGTTGAAGCTCTTTTTGACTCATTTCTTGGTTCCCCCCAGCTAATCAGGGTCGGTGAAATTGTGAAAGAGAGGCTTGGGAGGGACTTGCGGCCATATGATATCTGGTACAATGGCTTTGAGACTCAGAGCAGTATCAGCGAAGACATCCTCACAGCCAAAACATCGGCACTCTACCCCGACCCTGCGGCTTTTCACGCCGGAATGCCGGATATGCTGCAGAAACTCGGCTGGAGCCCGGAAAGGGCACGGTACCTGTCCGACAAAATCGTTGTTGACCCTGCCCGGGGATCGGGCCATGCATGGGGAGCAGCCATGAAGGGATCGCTTGCCCACCTGCGGACAAGGATCTCAGGTAACGGCATGGATTACAAGGGATACAATATTGCAGTTCATGAGTTTGGCCACAATATCGAGCAGACTATTTCGCTCTATGATGTTGACAATTACATGATGTCAGGTGTGCCTAATACTGCAATCACCGAGGCACTTGCATTCATTTTCCAGACAAGGAACCTGTCCCTTCTCGGCTACAATGACAACAACCCCGATAAAGAAAAGCTTGAGACACTGGGAACGGCATGGTCGCTTATGGAAATTATGGGTGTGGGCATGGTTGACATGAAAGCCTGGAAATGGCTTTATGCAAATCCTGCAGCTACTGCCGCCCAGCTTAAAGATGCAATCAGGAGTATCGCAATTGATACCTGGAACACTTATTTTGCACCTGTCATCGGAGTGAGGGACTCCCCCATCCTGGCAATTTATTCACATATGGTCGACTCGCCCCTTTACCTGGCAAACTATTCTTACGGACATATAGTACAGTTCCAGCTGGAAGAATACCTTAAAGGGAAGAATTTCCCTGCCGAAATTGACCGCATCTTCAGCCAGGGGCGACTGACCCCGCAGCAGTGGATGATGGGAGCCACAGGGGCAAAGATCTCAACACAGCCTATTCTGAATGCCCTCGGGAAAGCGCTGGAATAAGCACCCCTAAATCCCCTGCCTTGCTACGCCGTCCGCATGTCGCCGAAGCTTCAGCGGAGACACTAGCGGCTACGCGCCGCGCCGTCGGCAAGCCTTTGGCGGCCAATGGAAGGCGCAGGAGGGGGACTTAGAGCCACTGAATACTACTTAAGCATAATTTCCAGCACCGGGATCTCCACCGGCGGCTTAAGTACCGGCAGCTGGAGATTAAGGTCATTCCCTGATGCACGGAATCTTATTTCCGATGCATCATGCAGGAACTGAATATAATCTACCTTATCCGCCATGTCTGAAAGGGTTATCGAACCCATCGGGTAGGCAAGCAGGTGGACATAGAGGCGTTTAGTGCCGGGATTATATGTAAGAATCGTATTTGCCGGCGCTATGAATCCCTCAGGTGCCTCAGTGCAGTTATAGATTGACCTGTTGTTGAATTTCATCCAGTCACCCATAGCTTTCAGCCTGTCCTGTGCCCTGTAATCGAAAAGTCCCCTGGCTGTCGGACCCACATTCAGGAGCAGGTTCCCGCCTTTACTGACTGATTCGGCAAGCAGCTCAATAAGCTGCGCAGGGCTTTTCCACGTAGTTTCATCACGGTAGTATCCCCATGAGCCTGAAAACGTCTGGCAGGTTTCCCAGGGGACTTTTGTGCCATTGACCTCCGGCCATTTGGTTACCTTAACCTGCTCGGGAGTAGTGAAATCCCATCCGCCTTCAACATCTTTCAGATCGAGCCTGTCGTCGACGATTATACCCGGTTGCAGCGACCTGGCAAGCTTAAGAAGATTCTCAGAATCCCAGTCGTCACGACCTTTGCCATTGCTGCCGGGGAATGAAAAATCGAACCATATTATGCTTATCTCGCCATAATTGGTCAGCAGTTCCTGCACCTGGTTTTTAATGTACTCCCTGTACCTGCTCATATCCTTACCTTTATTGAGCCTCGCATAGGCAGAATCCGATTCCTGGCGCTGCGGATGATTCCTGTCGATGGTATAATCGGGATGGTGCCAGTCAATCAGAGAGTAATAAAATCCCACCTTCAGACCTTCTGCCCTGAAGGCATCAACATAGTCCCTTACTATATCCCTGCCGAAAGGCGTATTTGTCGATTTGTAATCGGTATACTTCGAATCAAAAAGGCAAAAGCCCTCATGATGCTTCGCCGTGAGAACAACATATTTCATCCCGGCTTCCCTGGCCATCCTTGCCCATTCCTTCGGATTATACAGGTCTGGGTTGAAATTGCCGAAGTATTTCTGGTACTCGTCATCGGTCATCCTCTCCCTGTTCTTCACCCATTCATGCCTGGCCGGCAACGCATACAATCCCCAGTGTATGAACATCCCGAACCGGGCGTCAGTCCACCATTTCATTCTGAGGGTTTTCCGGGCTTCACTTTCCTTCGGAAGCTGGGCGTGTGATGATTGTGAAACCACCAACAGACATAAGATCATAGTAATGATCGGAAAGGCTCTGGTTTTCATATTGTTATTTTTGGATTTCAGGTAATTATTGGTCGATTGTAAATATAAACAAAAAAGAGGATTATGATTCCCTTCATCTGCCTGTGATACAAGAGCTGATTTTCTTCCGGAGCAGGTATTTCCTATTACACAGGACCTTCTGTTATCTTCCTGATAAACTTCCTCATGCTTTCATAATGCGATCCTTCCCAGTAAACCTTGCCGCACACGGTACAGATCCTGAAATCGTTAAAAAGTTCCCTGGTCTGTGGCATGAGCCTGCCGGCCACCTTTTCCTTAGTTACCGGAATAAGCTCCCCGTTGCATTCCAAACATCGTGTAAAGGGATTGAGATTGTTTTTAAGGTCAAACCTTTCAAGTACCTCCGTAAGCTGACCACGCGGCATTGAAGACCTTATCCAGTAACCATGGGTCACTTTTTTGTTTTTCAGCAGCCCTCTGTCGCGGGTAAGTATGATCCTTTTTTCCCTGACAGATACTTCGATTATATCAGGGTCGGTTAAGCCGGCTTCGAATAAAGTATCAAATCCGCACAGCCTCAGATATTTGGCAAGCCGTCCCAGATGAACGTCCAGCACGAACATAGTTTTTCTCAACGGTTTGGCACGCAATGGTGTGCCTGAAATGTCGAGACTCTCAAAAACGGGATAGACCGACACATGATCATTGTTGCTGAGCCTGAAAGTAAAGCCGGCCTGGTTTCCGTTCACTATAATCATATCTACCTCACCGTGCGGGATCCCGATCGCTTCTATCGCATCTTTTACCGACGGGGTCCCTGAGAACCGGTATGGGAAGTCCGTCTTTCTTTTGGCAGCAGGAAGAAAATCATTCAGTTCCTCATAAAACCTGAACCAGGCTGTTTTCGGGGTTACTTCGTGAGTATCCGGATGTAAAGCCCTGCCAGTCACAAATCTTAAAGTCTTTCTTTTAATATTGCAAAAAGCTCCTCCTGCCCGAGTTTAACCGGATTATTTTTTACATCAGTTGATTTGCTTATCAGTACAAGATCAACTTCAGTGAGATCGTAATCGCCAAGCCGGGGCAACCTGAGTTCGTATGTCAGCCTGTACAGATATTCTATAAAGCTGTCTATATAGAAGTTAGCCGATCTGCCGGGTTTTTCGGCAAACAGCCTTCCAAGCTCAGCATATTTTGCAAGGGCTGCAGGATTTGTTTTTTGCTTTCTTAATTCCCTGACCGTTACCGAGTTGGCGGAAGCCATCAGGGTTCCGCAGACAACTCCGTGAGGGATCCTGAATATTCCCCCGATAGCCGAAGCAAATCCGTGAACTGCTCCCAGCCCCGCATTTGCCAGGCATATGCCCGATGTAAGCGCAGCAAATGACATACCTGCCCTTGCATCGATATCTTTTCCCTGACGAAAGCACTTTAAAAGCGATGCCCTTACTGCTTTAATACCTTCAAGTGCCAGGGCATCTGTATATTCAGTCGATCTTTCGGAGAGATACGATTCTGTAAGCTGCGTAAAACAATCCATGCCGCTTGCTGCCGTAATATCCTCAGGACAACTCAGCGTAAGCACAGGATCGACAATTGCAATGTCGGGTACAAAATTCTCGTGTCTTAATGATCTCTTGAACCCGTTTTTGCCGGTGCGTGAGATCACCGCATTTTTCGTTGCCTCGCTTCCTGTACCCGAAGTGGCCGGGACGGCGATGAATGGCAGTTTTGTACCAGGATGTTCCTTAGTACCAACAACTTCGAGATAATCCATTACAGTTCCGTCCTTATACATCATAGCCGATACCGCCTTCCCTGCATCAATGACACTTCCGCCCCCGATAGCAACCACGGCATCGATTTTTTCCTGCCGGAATGCGTCGGTAATATTGTCTACAGTTTCGGGGGAAGGTTCGTCAGGAACAATAACATGGTGATACTTCACGCCCTGCAACCTCAGGGAATCAAGCACCGGAGCAGCATTTGGAGAATTGATAAATGAGCTCCGCCCGGTAATCAGAATTATTTCTGAACCGTACCATTTTACATGACCGGGAAGCAATCTGACCCTGCCGCTACCGAAATAGATCTGCGGCAATCTGGAAAATTGAAATGCAGTTACCATTCAGTCTTCTCTACAGGCTCAATGGCAGTGTATCTGACACCCTTTCTGGGTTCAGCCATCATTACTGCCACAGTATCACGCCATTTAAGGTAATGCTCCCTGGTCTTGTGTTCCTCAACTGCTTCCCGCGACTCAAAGACTTCATAGATCAGGAATCTTGTCTGATCATCAGGTTCCTGAAGAAGGTCAAACCTCAGATTCCCGGACTCCTTCCTGGTCCCTTGTTGATTGATCCTGGTGGCCTCGATGAAGTCCGTTACCGTCTCTGGTTTAACATGTACGTAAACGCAAGTTACTACCATGACTTACTGTATTTTCTACAAATTTAGGTCATACGGATTAAAGTTCAAATGAAATTTTTAAGTTGGTTGCTGATAATATTAATTCCCGGAAATGGAAACGCGATAGATCTCGGCTCTGCCGGCAAGACCGGTCAATTATTAATTCTTCACGCACTGAACTGAAAACTTCTTAATGCCGTCTTAATTCATTCTTAATCCAGTCTTAATATACCTGAGATCACATTAGGGTAACTTTAGACTGAATAAGCAGGACCCGCACGGGATATGAGTTTCCCGATTTCGGTCAAACCAAAAACCTCTGCTATGAAACTACCAGTCAAGCTTCCTGTTATTTTGCTGATCGTTGTATCAGTTTCCTTTGCGCGTTGCACAAAAAGTACTTATAATCCTGCAGGTACGAGCGGCAACTATTCGGTATTTGCCTGGAATGACCTGGGGATGCATTGTCTGAATCCTTCGTATGATAAGCTGGTTATCCTTCCGCCATACAATACCCTGCTTGTCCAGGTAGTAAAGCGCGGGAATCCTCCCGTGATTGTAACATCGGGAGTTACAGTGAGCTACAGGATATTAGACAATACGACGTCGTACAATAAAAGGTCCTACGGAGGTTTCTGGGACAACTCGCTGAAGCTATTCGGGGTGAACCTGGTTCATGATGTAGGATTAAAAGGTTATGGACTGTCGGGCGATATGGCAATTGTTGAAAATCATTATACTGCCGAAGGGATACCGGTCGTTCCCGTCGATGACAGCAATAACTGGAATCCATACCAGGTCGCTGAAATAACGGTGAAGGACCAGACAGGGGCAACTGTTGCCCAGACCCAGACAACCATTCCTACATCGGATGAAATGAATTGCGCAAAATGTCACGGTGCTGATGCATTTGCCGATATACTGGCCAAACATGATGATAATCACCAGACAACCCTGTCAATACAGGCAAACGAGCCTGTGCTTTGTGCAAGCTGTCACCCCGATCCTGCCCTCGGTATAACAACCGGTTCGGTGATGTATCTTTCACAGGCAATTCATGGCTCGCATGCTGACAGGACAGGAATTACATGCTATGACTGTCATCCCGGTGCAACGACCAAATGCAGCAGAAGCCTGAGGCATACTGCCGCTGATGGCAATTGCATCACCTGCCACGGCAACATGGACAATGTCGCAACCACAATAGCAGGCGGACGGATCCCGTGGAACAGTGAACCTGCCTGTATCACCTGCCACCAGAATGTTACCGGTGTAAGCACAGGGACAGCACTATACAAGCAATCGCAGGGGCACGGAAATATGTACTGTTCATCCTGCCATGGAAGCCCCCATGCAATGATACCTTCAAGGGAAGCATCCGACAATTACGTGTCGACACAATACCAGGGCTTTACATCCAAAACAAAGACGCTGGGAAGTTGCGGGGTCTGTCATGATGATTCAAGGGGACCTTCAAACATAGCTGAATTTGCCGGGGAGCACGGCGGGACAAATCCGCGACAGAGCATCGGGTGCAGTGCCTGCCACACTGACATTCCTGCTGATGCTGCAGGATGGCCTCATGCACATACCTGGACAAATTCAAACTGAAGTTACGGGGTGCGGGGTGCAGCAGCATTCTCTGCGAAAATCAGCGAGAAATTATTCTAAAAAGTTGCAGGTTACATGGTGCAAGTTGCAGGTTGGCGGGCGGCAACCGGCAACACTACTGGTAAGGCTCCTCCTCGCTGAGAACATACCCGAACCCTTTTACGGTATGTATCAGCTTTTTATCAAATTCCTTGTCGACCTTTTTTCTGAGCGAGTTGATATGGACATCGATCACGTTTGTCCCTGAGTTAAAAGAGAATCCCCATATCTTTTCTGCAATGTGGATCCTGTCAAATACTTTATCCCTGTTTTCCATCAGAAGCTCAAGTATCTTGAACTCGGTTGCAGTCAGGTGAATCTTCTTTCCATCCCTGGCAACCTTCCTTGTTATCGAATCAACCTCAAGTCCCGCCACTTTCAGGACGGGCTTCACTATGCTATCCTTGCTGCGACGACTGAGGGCCTTGATCCTGGCCATAAGCTCCTGGAAGCTGAACGGCTTAACCAGGTAGTCGTCAGCACCGCTGTCAAAACCCTGAAGCTTGTCTTCCTCCGAATCGAGCGATGTAAGCATAATGACCGGAGTATGGATGTTTTTGTTCCTTATGTGTTTACATAATTCAAATCCTGATATTCCGGGTATGACAACATCCAGAATCATCACATCATACTTCTTTGTTGTTGCCAGCTTTTCACCTATCGGACTGTCGTAGGCTATATCGACTGAAAAGCCATTGCTCTCAAGCCCGATCTTTACAAAGGATGAAATCTTAGGGTCATCCTCAACCAACAATATCTTCATGGTCAAGCAGCTTTTTGAATTTTACAATTTAAATAAAATTTACATAAATTTACAAAGAAATTAAAAGTTTTTCAGGATACAGGTGCCCACGGAGCTTACTTTTGGCAGAATTACAAAAATATTTTACCTCCAAAACAAAATTATTAGCTAACGTGTATTTATTAATGGTAAATTACGGATAAATCTGAACCTGATACCAACATTTAACACCAGCATTCAAATATGAAAAAAAAAGCATCGCAGGCAATAGATTCCCGGTTGTTTAAATCACCAACAGGGATCAAAGGGCTTGATGAGATCTTATTCGGGGGAATCCCTACCGGACGTTCAACTCTTATCTGCGGAGCAGCAGGCTGTGGAAAAACACTGCTTGCGATGGAATTTCTCATACGCGGAGTACTCGATTTCGACGAACCGGGAGTTTTTGTCGCCTTTGAAGAAACTGAAAAAGAACTCAGCGAGAATGTCGCATCTCTGGGATTCAACCTTAACGAGCTTGTAAAGAAGCACAAACTGGTTATTGATCACGTCCATGTTGAAAGGAGTGAGATTGAAGAAACCGGCGAGTATGACCTCGAAGGCCTGTTCATTAGGATCAATCATGCGATTGACACTGTCGGGGCCAAACGGGTTGTCCTCGACACAATTGAATCTTTGTTTTCGGGCCTCCAGAATCCCCTCCTGCTGCGTGCTGAATTACGGAGGCTTTTCCGCTGGCTGAAGGATAAGGGTGTGACTTCGATAATCACCGGGGAGCGGGGCGATTCGACGCTCACCCGGCAGGGCCTGGAGGAATATGTTTCCGATTGCGTAATAGTTCTCGACCACCGTGTCTCCGAACAATCCTCAATACGACGGTTGCGGGTTGTTAAATACCGTGGTTCAACACATGGGACCAATGAATATCCGTTCCTTATAGATGAGACGGGATTTTCAGTCCTTCCCATAACCTCACTTGGCCTTAATCATTCAGTTACTTCCGAAAGAATTTCATCGGGCATACCTGAACTCGACCAGATGCTTAATAATAAAGGATATTTCAGGGGCAGCAGCATACTGGCCTCAGGTACGGCAGGAACAGGCAAAAGCAGCCTTGCAGGCCATTTTGTAGAGGCAGCATGCAAAAGGGGCGAAAAAGTACTCTGCTTCCAGCTCGAGGAATCACCGGCACAGTCGATGCGAAACCTGCAATCAATCGGCATAAATCTCGAGCCATGGGTAAAAGAGGGGCTGCTTAAGTATCACGCTATGCGGCCAACATTTACCGGCCTCGAAATGCACCTTGCCTCCATGCACAAGCTGGTAGAAAGTTTCAAGCCGCGGGTTGTGATAGTGGACCCCATCAACAGCTTTGTTACCGGAACAAATGAACTTGAGGCAAAATCATTGTCAATGAGGCTGATAGACTATCTTAAAATGAAGCAGATAACAGCATTCTTTACAAGCCTCACAACCGGAGGTTCCCAGCTTGAACATACCGACATATTCATCTCATCACTTATCGATACCTGGATCCTGCTCCGGGATATCGAGCTTGGAGGGGAGAGGAACCGTGGCATGTATATTCTCAAATCGAGGGGTATGGCACATTCCAACCAGATCCGTGAATTCCTGCTCACCGATAACGGGATCAAACTTCGTGACGTCTACGTGGGGCTTGAA
>JBAVOD010000386.1:0-10906 GCA_049691735.1 Bacteroidales bacterium | reverse complement strand
ACACAAGTGCCCCCCTCTCAGGGGGGCCGTAGGGGGTTCTATAAAACCATCAGCAGCGCTTTTAGCGACCTCCAACCCCTCTCAGGGGGGCCCGTGGGGGGTTCTATAATGCCATCAGCAGCGCTTTTAGCGACCTCCGACCCACCTGAGAGGCCCTGAGAGGGGGGTAGGTCAGTGCTTTCAGTTTAACTTTTCTGCCGCCACAGACAAAAAACTGATTATATTTGCGCTCAGATTCCTGACAAAAGGTTATACTACCTGACGTTCAAATATTTAGAGATATCAAAATTTTCATGCCGATGCAATTGAAAGAAGTCATAACCCGGCACGACAGGAGGGAGTTCCTCAATTTCCCCAAAAAGCTGTACAGGGATGATCCTGACTGGGTTTGCCCGCTTGACTCAGAGATTGAAACAATCTTCGATCCGGCAAAAAACTACCTGTTCCGCCAGGGAAATGCTGTCAGGTGGATATTAAGCGATGATGACGGCAGGATAATAGGCCGGGTCGCCGCTTTTTTTGACAGGGTGAGATCGACGACATCGAGGCAGCCGACAGGCGGATTGGGGTTCTTTGAAGTAATCGAAAAAAGAGAAGCAGCCTTCCTTCTTTTCGATACTGCCAAAAACTGGCTGATTTCCAACGGAATGGAAGCCATGGACGGACCGGTAAATTTCGGTCAGACCGACACCAACTGGGGATTGCTTGTTGACGGGTTCATGCAGCAGGGCTTCGGCATGCCGTACAATAAGAAGTACTATAAAGAATTCTTTGAGGATTACGGATTCAGGAACTACTATGAACAGTATTCGTATCACAGGGAGATCCGTTATGATAATGGTGAATTGTCCACGTTTCCTCCAAGGATGATGAAAATTGCTGAATGGATTTCAAAACGCCCCGGATACTCCTTCAGCCATTTTGAATTCAGAAACAAGGATAAGTATGTCAATGATGTGGTAGAGATCTATAATTCAGCCTGGGCTGTATTCAAGGAAGATTTCACCCCGCTTGATCCCGGTCTTGCCGATGCAACATTCAGGAAGGCGAAACCCATTATAGATGAAGACCTTATCTGGTTTGCATATTCAAAGGACAAGCCGGTAGCGTTTTTTATCCTCTTTCCCGATCTCAACCAGATCATCAAACCTTTCGGTGGCAGGCTGCATCTCTGGAATATGGTCCGGTTCATATACTCGAAGCTAACACACAAAATGACAAGGGTAAGGGCTATTGTAGGCGGCGTGCATCCTTCACACCAGAACAGCGGACTTGAGTCAGCTATTTTCTACTACCTGTATGATGTTTTTAAAAAGAAGCCATGGTATAAGGAGCTCGAACTGTCGTGGGTAGGCGATTTCAATCCCAAAATGATCGCTATCTATGAGGCACTTGGTGCCAGGAAAGCCAAAACGCATGTGACTTACCGCTTTTTAATGAACAGGGATACCGAGTTCATCAGATTTAAGGATGAAGCCGAATATCCCGGAATAGAGGGCAATGTCTCCACAGGATGACATAAGTATTTCAGTATTCATTTTGTTTTTTTAAGAAAGTTCTTTACTTTTGCAAACCTTAAATGGCAGTTTTTATTCCAAGCAAACAAAAAGAAATGAAACAGGGTATACATCCGGGTAATTACAGACTGGTGGTTTTTCAGGATATGTCGAATGGATCTTCTTTCCTGACAAAATCAACAGCTCCGTCAAGGGACAACATCAAGTGGGAGGACGGAAATGAATATCCGCTCATAAAGCTTGAGATATCGAATACATCCCATCCGTTCTATACGGGTAAAATGAAGCTTGTTGACACCGCAGGAAGAGTAGATAAGTTCATGAACCGGTACAAGGATCACATTTCCAAAAAGAAATAGTTCGTGTCACAGGCACGATTGATGAGGGGCTGTTTTTCAGCCCTTATTTTTTGTCAGATACACATTACTATTCTTTCTTCAGCCCGTGTCCTCCTTTAAACATTGATCATCCGAAGCGGATAACGTGACCAGAAGGAGAAGACAGAAATGTAACAGGTCCCTAATCGAATCGTTTTCTGAAATATTGCTTAAATTTGACAGCTTGAAATCTCAGAATGGAAAGAAAATTCAGGAGAAATTTGAAGCAGGTAATGCTGCCTGACCTTCTGGACGGAGAGGGTGATGTTGTTCCCATTATTGCTGACGGAGAGGACGGCGATCTTGAGGATATTGAGGTTCCGGGTACAATACCGATACTTTCCCTTAGAAATACGGTTCTCTTCCCCGGAGTTGTACTTCCGATTACAATCGGCAGGGCAAAATCAGTTCAACTTATCAAGGATGCATACAGGACAGACAAGATCGTCGGGACTGTTGCACAAAAAGATCCGGACATAGAGAATCCGGGATTTGCCGATCTTCATGAAATCGGAACGATCGGGCAGCTGGTGAAGCTTCTCGAAATGCCCGACGGTTCTACCACCGCAATAATACAGGGTCGCAGAAGAATGGTCCTCAGTGAGCTTATCAGCGATGACCCTTATTTTGTTGCCAGAGTAAGAACCATTCCTGAAGTCAAGCCTGAAATAGCAAGCAAGGATTTTGATGCTATAGTAGGATCGCTGAAGGACCTGTCACTGAAAATAATTAAGATAAATCCGAACATCAGCCCCGAAGCTTCATTTGCTATCAAGAATATTGAGAACAACAATTATCTTATAAATTTCATCTGCTCAAATACTGATATCAAGCTGCAGGACAAGCAAAAGCTTCTTGAAGTCAACAGCATGCGCGACCGTGGTTTCATGCTTCTGGAGTTCCTGGTACAGGAGATCCAGGTACAGGAACTCAAAAATGAACTGCAGTCAAAAGTAAAAATTGATCTCGACCAGCAACAAAGGGAATTCCTTCTTCATCAGCAAATGAAGACTATCCAGAATGAGCTGGGTGGTAACCCGCTTGAAAAGGAGATAGAGGAATACCGTAAGAAAGGCGAAGCAAAGCTCTGGACCGCAGAAGTGAAGAAGGTTTTTGACAAGGAGCTTGACAAACTCGCCCGTCTTAATCCTGCTGCCGCGGAATATTCGGTACAGGTGAACTATATTCAAACGCTGCTTGATCTGCCGTGGGGCTTTTGTACGAAGGATAATCTCGACCTCAATAATGCAAGGAAAGTTCTTGACGATGACCACTTCGGGCTCGATGAGGTCAAGGAAAGGATACTTGAGCACCTTGCGGTACTCAAACTGAAGGGTGACCTCAAATCGCCAATCCTTTGCCTTTACGGACCTCCGGGCGTCGGAAAGACTTCTCTTGGAAAGTCGGTTGCAAAGGCCCTCGACAGGAAATATGTGAGGATGTCGCTCGGGGGACTTCATGATGAGGCGGAGATAAGGGGGCACAGGAAGACATATATCGGAGCAATGCCAGGAAGGATCGTGCAGAACATAAGAAGGGCAGGATCATCAAATCCGGTATTCATTCTTGATGAGATCGACAAGGTGGGACAGGATTTCAGGGGAGATCCGTCGTCAGCCCTGCTTGAGGTCCTCGATCCGGAACAAAACAGCACTTTCTTCGACAACTTTCTGGAAATGGAATACGACCTGTCGAAGGTCCTGTTCATTGCAACTGCAAACACGCTTTCGACAATAAGTCCGGCACTTCGCGACAGGATGGAGCTTATCGAGATAACCGGCTACCTTGTTGAGGAGAAGATTGAGATCGCACAGCAGCACCTGATGCCGAAACAGCTTGAAAATCACGGTGTGAAGCCTGATCAGCTTTCCATAAATAATAAGGTGATGGAATTACTGATCGATAAATATACCCGTGAATCAGGTGTCAGAGAGCTCGACAAAAAAATTGCAAAGATCGTGAGGGTAACAGCCAAGAATATAGCCTCCGGTATAAAGTACGACGAAGCCCTCTCTGAAAAAGCACTTGCTGAAATACTGGGCCCGCCAAGATATGTCCGTGATATCTATGCCGGAAACGATCAGGCAGGCGTTGTGACGGGCCTTGCATGGACAGCTGCCGGCGGGGAGATTCTCTTTGTTGAGACAAGCCTTAGCTCCGGCAACGGAAAGCTTACACTGACAGGCAATCTGGGGGAGGTGATGAAGGAATCGGCAATTATAGCTCTTGAATACCTGAAATCAAACGCTGAACTGCTTGATCTGCCCGATAGTTTCTCCGACAGATGGAACATTCATATCCATGTACCTGAAGGTGCCATCCCAAAGGACGGTCCTTCGGCAGGTATTACAATGGCTGCATCTATTGCATCGGCCTTTACCCAGAGGAAAGTCAAGAAATATCTTGCGATGACAGGCGAGATCACCCTCAGGGGGAAAATTCTTCCTGTCGGAGGTATAAAGGAGAAAATACTGGCAGCCAAAAGGGCAAAGATCAGGGATATAATTGTTTCTGAAGAGAACAGAAAAGATGTTGAGGACATAAACGAGATCTACATTAAAGGTCTGAAGTTCCATTATGTCGACACCATCATGGAAGTTCTGGAACTGTCGCTCCTGAGGCAAAAGGTGAAGAACCCAAAGAAGATATCGTTCGGATGACGCCACATCGCAGCATTACGAAGTAAAAGCTGACAGTTTCAGATAAAAAACTCTTCAACATGAAAAAAATCGCTGTGTTTCCCGGATCATTCGATCCCTTCACCCTGGGTCATGAGAGTATTGTAAGGAGAGCCCTCGACCTTTTTGATGAGATAATAATAGCAGTCGGTGCAAATGCCCTCAAAAAAAGCTATTATCCGCTGGAAGTCAGGAAAGAGATGATCAGCATGGTATTCAGGGGTGAGCCCCGAATAAAGGTTGATCATTATGAAGGGCTGACTGTCGATTACTGCAGGAAGAACGGTGCCAGGTATCTTCTCAGGGGGCTCAGGACCTCGGCTGATTTTGAGTTTGAGAGGGCTATCGCCCAGGTAAACAGGGCCCTCAATGGCGAAGTGGAGTCAGTCTTTCTTCTGACAACTCCTGAGCATACCCCGATCACTTCCACGATAGTCCGTGATATAATAAGAAGTGGGGGAGATGCTTCACAGTTTGTTCCGGCTGCCGTAAATCTGAAAGATTACAAAGGGGAAGACATGTAACCCGTCTGTCGGATCACGTCCTCAGAATGGATGTGTTTATCAGGTCCATCAGCGAAAGCCAGGCTGTACTTTTTATTTTGTTCAGCTCATCGGGAGAAAGCCATTCGACCTTAGTTATTCCTTCCTTTTCCTGAGGCTCGATTATCATTGTTCCGTCATACTTCATCAGGAACCAGTATGTCTTCTTCAGGTAGGAGATACCTTCCCAGGTATATGTATGATAGCTGGGTTCAAGTGGCTTTATAATGGCATGGCCCGTTATTCCGCACTCTTCCTGCACTTCCCTGACCGCGCATACTTCCGGTTCTTCTCCCGGTTCGATGTGCCCCTTTGGCAGGTCAAGCTTGCCTTTCTTTTCAATGAAGAGATATTTGCCTGAAGTATGCCGGACAAGTCCGCCGGCAGCACCCACCTCGGTAAAATAGATCCTGAAGATCCTCCAGATATGCTTTATGTCGGGTCCGTAAATATTGATGCATGGAATTGAAGGATCGGCCTGGAAATCAGAAATGATCTTATAAAGTTCGCTGGTAGCTTGAAACTTATAGAATAACCCGTATTTTTGCATACGGTCAGGTTCAGCGCTGATACAAATAAACCGGTTTTCAAAATGAACTTTATACATAATTCATATGGAAAATAGCTCCAGAAAGATCGCCGAATATCTATTACAAATTAAAGCAATTAAATTGCAACCATCAAATCCTTTTACATGGGCTTCAGGATGGAAGTCACCCATTTATTGTGATAACAGAAAAACCCTTTCCTTTCCGGTCGTGAGAAATTATATAAGGGATTCCTTTGCCGATTCTGTCCTGAAGTATTACCCTCAGGCTGA
Organism: Bacteroidales bacterium; assembly: GCA_049691735.1. GTDB lineage: Bacteria > Bacteroidota > Bacteroidia > Bacteroidales > VadinHA17 > LD21. Next base: position 4,972 of record JBAVOD010000386.1, on the reverse strand, counting down.
AGTGATTGCCGGAGTGGCAACAGGAGCGATTGCCCATGGGGCACTTACTGCTGAAAAGCTTGGCCTGCCATTTATCTACGTAAGATCCGAAGCCAAGGAACACGGCCTGGGCAACCAGATTGAGGGCTATTTTGAAGCCGGCCAGAAGGTGGTTGTGATTGAAGACCTTGTCTCGACCGGCGGCAGCAGCCTGTCAGCCGTTAAAGCCTTAAGGGAAGCCGGTTGCGAAGTACTGGGTATGATAGCAATTTTCACATATGAGTTCAGAAAAGCTTCTGACGGATTTGGAGCAATTAATTGTGAGCTTCACACCCTGAGCAACTACAGCACGCTTGTCGAAACTGCCGTAAGCACGGGTTATATTGGTCAGGCCGAGGTGGATACCCTCAGACAATGGAGGACCGATCCATCAACCTGGGGAACTAAAAACTGAGACCATTATAATGACAACTTATACCAGCAGGACAGGTAACTTAAGCTGCACCCCACCGGCAGTTTTTGAGTTCATCACCGATATCAGGAATTTTAAGCAGTTCATACCTGATCAGAATACGGAAGCTCTGCAGATTGACAGGGATTCCTGTACATTTAATGTTCCTAATCTGGGTGAAATCAAGTTGAGGCTCGCAGAAAAGGAGCCGTTCAGCAATGTTGTTTACTCAGGGACTGCCCTTGGCTCATATGAATACAGTCTGGTGTTTAAGCTCAGCGAAGGGAGAACGGGAAAAGCTTCTGTTCAGGTGACCATGACTGCAGAGATGAATCCGCTGCTGAAGATGATGGTATCAAAACCGATTGCGCAATTCCTTGAGATGCTGGTCGTCAGGATGGAAGAATTCGATGGCTGGAAGGAGACTACCCGGTGAATTCTATCTCTCTGAACATAAATTCGCGGATGTCTGCACTGCGGTCCTCGATCCGCAGAATACCAGAATCTTTTACCGATATTATCCTTCCGTTAAAGGTTCCCGATGCCGTTTTATAATCATGCCATTCCATGATCCTGTAAAGGGCTGAATGGTAGTCCTTCCTTATTTGCTGATCTTTACCTGCCAGGACCTGTTTATATCGTAAGTCGATGCAGCCAAGCAATTCCTTCATGGCATGTCCGGTTTCAAAATCCCTTCCGGCGATCATTTTGAGCGAAACAGCTCTGGGAACATACTCCCTGAACTGTGTCTGGTTAAGGTTAAATCCTATGCCTGCGACAGAATTTACTATCCTGTCATTAAGAATGGAGTTTTCGATGAGAATACCTGCAATTTTGTCATTATTCACGCAGATATCATTCGGCCATTTTATCCTTGCGCTGGTGGTGAATCCCCTGAGGTAATCAAGAACTCCGAGTGAAATTGCCATTGAAAGAATGAACTGACTTTCGGGGCTTACACTTTCAGGATATAATATAATGCTGAACAGCAGGTTTTTACCGTCTTCGCTTTCCCAGGCATTTCCTTTCTGGCCCCTGCCGGCGATCTGGTAATTAGTGTGGATTACAGTCCCTTCAGGGGGGGATGAATCCCTTAACAGCTTCAGGGCGCTGTTATTTGTTGATTCATCGTTTTTCTTGAATATTATTTCAGAACCTATGATCATTTGGAACAATATTTGCCGTTCTGCCGCATCAGCCTGCAATACCGTCAGTTTCAGTCTGACTGTTAAATTGTAAAAAGAGTCTGACAATGACAAAAGTACAGAGAAAAGTTTGTATTTTTGCCACTTGATTATTAACTTAAGAATTTGATGAAAATAAGACAGGACGACACTGATCTGCTCCTGGAAAATATAGTAAAAGGCATCTTTGAAAAAAATGGAAAAGATGTCATTAAAATCGATCTGAGAAGCCTTGACAACAGAATAACCGATTACTTTGTTATATGCCATGGGGCGTCGGTAACTCAGGTTGATTCGTTGTGCGATTCTGTGGATGATGCCGTAAGGCTGGGTACTGGTGAAAAGCCGTCACATATTGAGGGACTTGATAATTGTTTCTGGGTCCTGCTCGATTACGGCAATGTGGTAGTGCATATTTTTCTGGAGCAGTACCGCGAGTTTTACAGCCTTGAGTCGCTTTGGGCTGATGCAACAATAGAAGCGGTAAACGATAACGTTCGAAAGTAAAGTATGTATGGCCGAAAATAATAATATAAACCAGGGAACCGATAGGCCGCCTGACAAAAATGTAAAACCAAAATTCAATTCCAACTGGATCTTTGCAATACTTGCAGTATTTTTTATTGGCCTTCAGCTGATATACGGAGGCAAGTCCGTGCCCAAGGTGCAAACCCGTGAGCTTAAAGAAATGATAAAGAACCATGATATTGACAGAATAATCGTGGTCAACAAGGAAGTAGCCGAAATATATCTTAAAAAGGAAGCCATTACCTCGGGTCGGTACCCCAACCTGCAGAAAACCAGCAGCAGCAAGCTCGGACTGGGAGTCGATAAACCGAATGTCACCTACAACATTGGCGATATATCAACATTCGAACCTTTCATCCTTAACGAACAGAAGGTAGATGGATATTCAGATAAGGAAATTATATATCCGGAATCAGAGACCAGGCATAACTATCTGGGGGATATTCTCGGGTGGACACTGCCCTTTATCGGCCTGATAGTACTCTGGATGTTCCTTATGCGGCGGATGTCGGGAGGCGGGACCGGGGGTGCAGGAGGCATCTTCAGCGTCGGTAAATCGAGGGCTCAGATCTTCGATAAGGACACAAACGTAAAACTTAACTTCAACGATGTTGCAGGTCTAGAAGAAGCCAAGACGGAAGTTATGGAAATAGTTGATTTCCTGAAAAATCCTAAGAAATATACGAATCTTGGGGGTAAGATACCGAAAGGCGCATTGCTTATAGGTCCTCCTGGCACTGGCAAAACCCTTCTGGCAAAGGCTGTTGCAGGCGAGGCAAACGTTCCGTTCTTTTCGATTTCAGGTTCCGATTTTGTCGAGATGTTTGTCGGAGTCGGCGCCTCAAGAGTAAGGGACCTGTTCAAGCAGGCAAAGGAGAAGGCTCCCTGCATTGTGTTTATTGATGAGATTGACGCGGTGGGAAGAGCAAGGGGAAGGAATGCCAACTTCGGTTCGAATGACGAACGGGAAAACACGTTGAATCAGCTGCTGACTGAGATGGATGGTTTCGGGACCAACATGGGAGTGATCATTCTGGCGGCCACGAACCGTGCCGACATTCTCGACAGGGCCCTTTTGCGTGCCGGCCGTTTCGACAGGCAGATCCATGTTGAGCTGCCCGATCTTAACGAGAGGGAAGCAATATTCAAGGTACATCTGAGGCCGATCAAGCTGGCAAAGAGCTTCGACATTACCTTCCTGGCAAAGCAGACGCCGGGCTTCTCAGGAGCTGATATTGCAAATGTTTGCAATGAGGCGGCCCTTATTGCCGCCCGTAAGAACAAAACAATTGTTGAAAGACAGGATTTCCTTGATGCCATCGACAGGATTGTAGGAGGCCTCGAAAGGAAAAATAAAATAATTTCGCTTGAAGAGAAAAAGACTATTGCTTACCATGAAGCAGGCCACGCAACGGTGAGCTGGCTTCTGGAGTACGCTAGTCCTCTGGTTAAGGTGACCATCATCCCACGGGGAAGGGCACTCGGGGCAGCATGGTATCTTCCTGAAGAAAGACAGATCACAACCCGTGAGCAGCTGCTTGACGAGCTGGCATACGGACTGGGCGGAAGGGCAGCGGAGCAACTGGTCTTCGGCAAAATTTCAACCGGCGCCCTGAACGATCTTGAGAAGATCACCAAGCAGAGCTATGCAATGGTATCATACTTCGGAATGAGCGAAAAGGTTGGAAATGTAAGCTTTTATGACTCTACCGGACAAACCGATTTTGGATTCACCAAACCGTACAGTGAAAAGACTGCCGAGCTGATCGATCTGGAAGTTAAAAAGCTGATTGAAGAATCATACCTGCGCGCACAACAGGTCCTTAAAAAGAATTTGAAGGGACTGACCGAACTGGCTGAGCTACTGCTTGAAAAAGAAGTCATTTTCAGTGAGGATCTCGAAAGGATCTTCGGAAAGAGGAAAGGCGAGCGGATAAAGGATGAAAGGGATGCTGAAGCAAAGAAACAGGCCCACGTAGAGAGGACTGACAATATCAGTATAGACGGCGCAGATAAGTACAAGCCTGGAACAAATGCTATTGATAATCAGGAGGCGCCGACGGCACAGGAGGTAAAGAATCCCGCAGGAGAATTATCTGACAGTCAGAAGAGTCAGGAAGACACAGAAAATTGATAATGAATTGGGAAATTTCTTCAGGCGGACGCTGACCGCAGTTTGGATAGTCGTCTTTATACTGGGAGGATTCTGGCTTCATCCGCTGACTTTTTTTATAACCGGCCTGGTAATCACCGGCGGTGCACTCTACGAGTATTATACCCTGTTAAGGAATTCAGGCAGTCATCCTCAACTGATAAGTGGTTTGGTTGCAGGGTTGTTGCTTTATATAATATCAACCCTTGTGGCGGCTGGTATTCTCTCAAGTGAATATTTTCTGATCCTTATACCTGTTGCTGCCGCAATTATGTTCATTGAGCTTTACAGGAAACTTGAAAAGCCATTTGATTCACTCGCTCACACATTCTTCGCTGTTATTTATATTGCCCTCCCTTTTTCCCTGCTGCCGTTTGCAGCGTTTTCGCGCGAAGGTATCGGATCGCTCCTTCCACACGGACAAATAGTATTTTCACCTGGAATTATAATCGGCTTTCTGCTGCTTTTATGGGCTAATGATACGGGTGCATATCTTATCGGAGTTGCTTTCGGGAAAAAAAGGCTTATGGAAAGGATATCACCAAAAAAATCGTGGGAAGGCTTTTTCGGGGGAGCAGTTATTGCAGCGCTCGTGGCCTGGCTGCTTTCAGGATGGCTGGGCGTGGTCAGCACCCCGGGATGGGTAATAATTGCCCTGATAATCACTGTTACCGGTAC
>JBAVOD010000385.1:0-7526 GCA_049691735.1 Bacteroidales bacterium | reverse complement strand
CTTGCATGACAAAGAAGCTTAAAACAGCAATTATTGATGATGAACATGATGCTGTTGCATTCATAAGTTCAATTATCAGGGAGTACTGTCCCGACCTTGAGGTAGTTGGCACAGCATATAATGTGACTACCGGAGCCGAACTTATAAATGAAAAGAAGCCTGATCTGGTGTTCCTTGATGTTGAAATGCCTAACGGGACGGGATTTGACCTGCTTGCCCGGTTCCCTGAAAAGAATTTTGATGTTGTTTTTATAACTGCATTCAATCACTATGCAATCAAAGCAATTAAATTCAGCGCTGTCGATTACATCCTGAAACCAATTAACATAAATGAGTTTATCGGAGCAGTCGACAGGGTAGTGGAGAAAAGGACCGACAGAGTATCAACCGGCAATGATAACCTGAAAATCCTGCTGGAAAACCTGAGAACATCCATCCCCTCACGGCTTGCGATCCCGACATCCGAAGGCACGGAGTACCTTAATCCGAAGGAGATAATCCGTATCGAAGCCGACAGGAGCTACTCCTGGTTTTTCATGAACGGGAACCGGAAGATCCTCGTATCGAAACATCTTAAGGAATTTCAGGAGCTGCTGAGCGACAGATTTTTTTTCCGCCCTCATAATTCACATCTTGTAAATCTGAAGTTTGTAAAGAAATACATCCGCCGTGACGGCGGCAGCATAGAAATGCATGACGGGTCAATGATTCCCGTAGCCCGCAACCGGAAAGACCTCTTCCTCATACAGATGTCAAAATTCAAAGGGTGATCTGCTGATAACTGAATTGTTCCCTGTCAGGGTCAATCAATGAAAAAACCCTTCTCCGGGTATTGGGAGAAGGGCTAACCTTAACGACTTGAAAAAAATCCCGAAATTATTTCATTGCAACAGGTGCTTCAGGCTGATTAAGAAGGAAGGGGAAATATGCCGCTATTAACGATGCAGCTTCAACTTCACCTTTCTTACCCGGAGCAATCACCTTCTGATGAAAGTATTCAAACCTGTTCATGTCTTTGTCGGACGTCGAATAACCTTCTGATTCGAATGACTTGTCGAGCCTTTCAACCCCGAAATAGTTTGTATTGCAGACATACTGAACTGAAAGTTTGTCAGACAGAACTATATATTTTCTGCAATTCTTGTCCTTACACACTGCGATAGTCACCTTCATCGGGGTGTTCTCATAGCTGATTATATATGCCTTGCATTCCTGACCTTTAAGAAGGAAAGGATTGTCGGCAAGTTCAATCTTGTAGTTACCAAGTGCTGAGAATGTCGGGCCCTCAGCGACAATTTTCTTTGCGAATGAAGCTGTACATGCAAGGATCATGACTACAGCTGCGAAGATTAATCTTTTCATGGCTTTTAAAAATTAATGGTTGATAAATCTGGTTCTCTGTTACTGTTTATTTTTATTGAGTGGTTCATTTCGTAAGTGGTACTCTGGTTGTTTTCTGTACCGAAATTATGCTATATACATAAGCTGTAAAACATACGTTCAACAATTGGTACATATGGATTTACGGCTGGCACTATATCAACTGTCAGGGTTTTACTGTCAGATTTTCAGTTCAGACAGAATGGTTCGATAATTGTTCTTTATGGACTATGGAAAAGCAAAACAATACTACCGAAATTATATCCCCGGTCGACGGCCAGCTGCTTGATGCATATTCAGCCACTGTAACGGGAGTTGTCCGGAAGGTGGCTCCTGCTGTTGTGCATATAAGGGTCGAAAAAAAGGTGCGTGATCCGGGTAGTGGCAATATCATCGAACAACCAGCATTCGGTTCCGGATTTGTGATCTCAACCGACGGTTACATTGTAACTAACAGCCATGTAGTTGAAGAAAGCCCTTCAATTGCCGTCACATTTGCCGACGGTGTTGAGCTGGATGCTTCGCTCACAGGAGCCGATGTATCGACCGATATTGCAGTCATAAAAGTCTACGAGGGTGACCTCAAACCATTGCAGTTCACCAATTCGGCACAGATCGAACCGGGCCAGATAGCTATTGCGATAGGAAATCCCCTTGGTCTGCAGCATACCGTTACAACCGGGGTGGTAAGTGCAACAGGCCGCACCCTTAGGGCTACAAACGGACGGCTTATTGACGATATCATTCAGACCGATGCGGCAATGAACCCCGGGAACAGCGGCGGACCCCTTTTAAATTCGGAAGGAAAGGTCATAGGTGTCAATACTGCTGTGATATCAGCAGCCCAGGGGCTCTGCTTTGCAGTTTCTTCAAACCTTACAACATATATTGTCGGACAGCTGATCCTGAACGGAAGGGTCAAACGGGCCCAGATCGGAGTCTTTGCACATCCTGTCAACCTGACACCGCGGATGATCGGTGCAAACCAGCTTAAGACAAAGACAGGGGTCTTTATATACGAGATCAGCAAGATCCCCGGTATTTGCAACACTGAGATAAGGCAAGGAGACATTATTGTGGAGTTTGACGGCAACCCGGTTGCCACTGTTGATAATCTTCACAAGCTTCTTGATGAAAGTGCCATCGGCAGGAAGACAAATCTCGGAGTACTCAGGGGAGGCAGGAGAGAGAATATCAGTGTAATCCCCGGTGAACTCAGGTAAGCGGGATAAAAACCTGAAAACTGTCCGGATTCCCGGGCAGATTTCAGCATAAATTGTTAGCTTTGCCGTGACCCGGCGTTGTTATGCCGGGTGAGGATAAAGCAGATATATCAAGCTCCCCAAACTGATTGAACGCTATGAAAAAAGTCCTTGTCAGAAACCTCGAATTGAGCGATGAGAAGTTCTTTCTCATCTCAGGTCCCTGCGTTATTGAAGAGGAATCGGTAATGATGGAAGCCGGAGAGACCCTGAAAAGGGTATCCGAAAAGCTTGACATCCCCGTCATTTACAAATCATCTTTCATGAAGGATAACCGGAGCTCGATCGATTTTTTCGCCGGACCGGGCCTCGATGAAGGTCTCAGAATGCTTGAAAAGGTAAGGAATGCTTTTGACCTGCCTGTGCTTTCAGATGTTCATTACCCGCACCAGCTTAAGGCTGCCGCCGAGGTGCTCGATGTGCTGCAGATACCGGCTTACCTTTGTATGCAGACTGTTCTGGTAGTTGAAACGGCAAGGACAGGCAAGCCTGTAAATCTGAAGCATGGTCAGTTTGTGTCTCCCGCCAATATGCGCAATCCTGTAAAAAAGGTTGAATCACAGGGTAATTTTAACATCATCATTACTGAACGCGGTTATACATTCGGCTATAACGATCTGGTAGTCGATCCGAGGAGCTTCCATGATATGAGAAAGTTCGACTATCCTGTTGTTTTTGATATAACTCACAGCATCCGTAAATACGGCATACCAAGTTCCGACCCGGCCGGGGGATTGAGAGAATATCTTCCAGTGATCTCAAGGGCAGGAGTTGCTTCAGGTGTCGACGGCATATTCATTGAAGTACATCCTGACCCGGTGAATGCCAGATGCGATGCGGCAAGCCAGCTTAAGCTCGACAGGCTTGAGGAATTCTTAAAACCTCTTATCGATCTTCACTATACTGAAAAACGTTATCGTAATCAATAAAATTTCAAATGGAACTCTATCTCGACTCAGTAAAAATCGACGAAGTGCGGGAAGCCAATAAGCTTGGATTTCTCACAGGACTCACAACAACACCGACATTCATGCTAAGGGAGGGAATAACCGACACCGATGCCGCGATCCTCGAACTTTCAAAACTTGTGAACATCCTTCATGTTGAGGCGCTCGGCAACGATGCAGATGAAATAGTCAATGAGGCAGAACGCCTGCTTGGCCTTGGTCTGGACAAAAACCGTGTGGTTTTCAAGATACCCATATCGGCTGAAGGAGCAAAGGCATGCAAAAAACTGACAGATGAGGGAATTAAGGTTAACCTCCATCTCGTATATACGCTTCAGCAGGCATACTTTGCATTCTGTGCAGGAGCCACATATGTCTGCGTACTGGTGGGCAGGTTGCAGGATCAGGGGCATGATGCCCTTACCCTGATGGAGCAGTGCGTAAATACAGTGGACAGGTATAATTACAGTACAAAAATAATGTTCTCATCAGTGAGGAACCTCGAGCACGTCAGGGATGCCCTGAATGTAGGATCACATGCATGCACGATCCCATGGAATATTTTTAAGCAGCTTCCGCAGAACCACTTTACGGAACTTGGGATTCAGCAGTTCACCGATCATAAGGACCTGCTGACGATCAAAGCTGCCGACCTCGTGGTGACTGATAAAGTATTCCTTAAAAGTAATGCCACTGTGCTTGACGGATTAATGCTTATGACAGATTCAAAACTCGGGGCAGTCATTGTTCTTGACGGAAACAATGAAATGTACAGGATCTTTACAGATGGCGACCTCAGGCGGCTTGTCGGAGCAGGAAACGGAGAGGTGTTCCGCAGGAGATTTTCTGAGCTTGAAACCAATCATCCCGTTTCGATCGAAAGCTCAGCCTCCCTTGCAAGCGTCATCGACCTGTTCAGGAAAAAAGAGGTCGACAATCTTGTGATAGTCGAAAATAACAAACCTGTGGGGCTGATCGATATTCAGGACATTCTTAAATGGATATAGAAAAGATTTTCGGTCAGCTTGGCGGCGTTTTCCTCAAACCAACCGGCCAGATTGCTGAAGCCCTTCCCGCGATAAAAGCATTTATCTTCGACTGGGACGGGGTCTTTAACGATGGCTCAAAGAATGGCGAAACAGGAAGCTCATTTTCGGAAGTGGATTCGATGGGTATCAATCTTCTCAGATTCAGCATGTGGCTCAGAAACGGCCATATTCCTGATCTGTTTATCATAACCGGGATGATCAATAAGACTGCCATCGGATTTGCACAAAGGGAACATTTTACAGGAATTTATGCCAATCAGAAAAACAAAAGGATCGTGCTTGAAAACATAGCCCGAACTTTCAGCATCACTCCTGACAGTGCAGCTTTCATTTTCGACGATGTTATTGATTTTGAGGCTGCTAAATTGTGCAGACTTTCATTTTTTGTTGCCCGGAAGGCTAATCCGCTGCTTGTAAATTATGTCAGGGAGAATAGTGTGGGGAATTATATTTCTGCTTTCCGGGGAGGCCGGCATGCTGTCAGGGAGATCTGTGAACTCCTGACAGGACTGAACGGTAATTATGAAAGTACGCTTGAAAACCGGATAAGGTTCTCCGATGAATATTCATCGTATCTGAGTGAAAGGAATAAAATAAGCACGGTGACTGAATTACACCGGTAATTGTGACCTTATTGCCCGGAGGTTTGAAGCTACATCCTGGAGAACCATTCGGTTATCTTGTTTTCATTAACGCTTTTCTTCCAGTCCGGCCCGAATGCGTGGCGCCACATATGGTCAAGCTTAATTGCTACCCCGGTCATCCTGCTGATCTGTTCACCGGTAATCCTGCCTGCAATTCCTTCCGGAAGGTCGATATGATGCTTACTGACCATTTGCCTGAACTTCCTCACATCCTCTCCGTAAACATCTTCAAGCTGATTGAATGCAATGCAGTTGGCAATCCCGTGATGATAGCCCAGCACGTATGAGAGCCCGTACGAAAGTGCATGGCATACTCCGACCTCACTGTAACCAATGCTGAGGCCTCCGAAGTAAGATGCGATCATCAGCTTTTCGTCAGCTTCGTCACTTGTCAGATTGTCATTCATGAATACTTCGTGGCAAAGTGCCTGCGACTGCGTGGCATACGCATCGCTTAAACTGTTCCTGCTGGTGCCGCTGAGCGATTCCACATTATGGATATATGCATCCATCCCTGTATAAAACCGCTGGTTTTTGGGTGCGTCACGTATCAGCTCAGGGTCAAGGAGTACCAGGTCAAACGGTGTGAATTCTCCTTTTATTCCCAGCTTTTTCTCCGGCCCTGTAAGAACAGTTGTCATCGATACTTCCGCTCCCGTACCCGAAAGGGTTGGTATCCCTATATGATATACGCCCTGATTTTTTGCAAGGTTAAGTCCCTGGTAAAGGGTGGACGATCCTTCATTTGTCAGCATCACCGAAACAGCCTTTGCATAATCCATCACGCTTCCTCCTCCTATTCCGATAACTGCGGCGGGAAGGCTTTTGCTGATGCTCCTGATCTGGTCCCTGAGGCTGTCGACGACACCGGTTTTGGGTTCATCATCGACATTGACCCAGGCAAGGTTGTCTGATACTCTGACCGGTATTTTTCCTGCGAACCCGGTTCCCTTGAAGATATCATCCACCAGAAAGACGAAAAATGAACCGTCGCGGCTCATGCCTTCAAGGATGTCGGAAAGCTGCGTAAAACAACCCCTGCCAAAAACGCTTTTTGGCACTGTTTTGATGATCCTGTACATAATCAAGTGATGGTTTAAGCTTAAAGGAATCTAAATTATTGATTGAAAACTTCTTTAAAGGCATTGGCTATCCTTTCTGTAAGGCTGTTTATCTCATCATCGGTCCAGGTGATCCTGATCTGGATGGATATGAGCCGTGAAATGATGCTGTCCGATTTCGGGATCTTCAGGGCAGCATAATCCTGGGGAGGATTGAAAAGTGAGATTGCCAGTTTTGCAGGAGTACTTAAGTTCCTGATATGCTGCCAGTTCTTGAAATAATGATAATTATTATCGTACCAGTATGCATACCCCACTCCGTTACTGTCAAATGCCTTTATGACATTCCTTGCAGTAGCTTCGTCTTCAAGGAAGAAATCGAGGAATGTTGCACTGTCACCTTTTTTGTCGGGAATTGTCCTGAAAGTTACCAGGGGATAACCTGAAAAGAATTTTTCAAGCTTCGCCTTGTTGTCGCGCTGATGCTTAAGGATAAAATCAAGTTTCCTGAACTGGGCAAGGCCAATTGCTGCATGGAGTTCGCTTATTCTGAAGTTCGTACCGAATATGTGGTGTGGTTCAGCCCCCCTGTTATCGCCTTCATGGCAATGACCATGATCGGCATATTGTGACGCAAGCGCATAAAGGGCAGGATCATCTGTAATTATCGCTCCGCCTTCACCGGCACAAACTATTTTGAAAAAGTCGAATGAATATATTGCTATCTGACCAAACGTTCCCAGCATCTTCCCGTTAAAGGATGCGCCAAGCGCCTGTGCGGTATCCTCGATGAGAATAATTTTGCGCGAGCGGCATAATTCGGAAATTTTGTCTACCCGGGCCATTGAGCCGCACATGTGGACCAGGATTACAGCCCTGGTGCGTGGTGTGATCGCTGCCTCAATGCTGGCAACGGAAAGGCACAATGTCTCATCAATATCTGCAAACACAGGAATGGCGCCTGCCTGCAGGACAGCCTCGACAGGAGCAACAAAAGTGAAGGTCGGCACTATTACCTCGTCACCCGCGCCAATGCCGCAGGCAGCCAGGGCAAGGTTATCGGCAGTTGTACCGCTTGAAGTGAGATGGGCAAACCTTGCACCATGATACCTGGCGAGCTCATTTTCAAACGTTTTGGCTTTCCAGTGCCCCTTCCTCTGCTGGTCGTGGTTATACCGGAAAA
>JBAVOD010000384.1:0-4011 GCA_049691735.1 Bacteroidales bacterium | reverse complement strand
TCCGGTACCCCATAAGGGGATACCGGAATTCAGGAAGATATCAGGAATGAAAAACAAGAAATTTTAAGGGTCCTTATCAGTTATCGGATTTTGGCCTCAGACCTTCTTCAGTCATAACCCACGGCAGGCTTGCATTCTCATGATAATGCGATTCTTCATTGTCATTTTCCCAGTGATGGTAATAATGCTGCCTGAACATATCGAATGAAGCCTGGTCGAAATGCACCACCGTACCATCAGGGATGGAGAGACTGACTGTCACGTTATCGAACGACCATTTGCTGCCCTCGGGAATGGAAAAGTAATTGTCGAGGTAGATTGTGTCATGTGAAGAAGAGTAATCATATATCAGTGACTCAGCTTTATGTGTTGCTTCTGACCGGCTTCTGCCAGTTGACCGTTTCCTGATGTCGATATGGATTTTTTTATCATCAGAGGGATTTATATTCAGGACTGGACTGATATAAAGCCGTTTGTTATCATCACTGAAGTAAATATTGTAGTCTTCATCAGGGATTGAGATCTCCTTGTCAAATTGAAGGTCGGTGATTTTATGTCCGCTTGCTATGTAAAGTTCGGATCTGGTGTTATTAAGCACTTCTCCGGAAACGATTTTTGAGGTCTCGGAAAAGCTTATGCCTTCATTTGCCAGCAAGATCGAGAGTGCGGCAACGCTCATTACCCATATCACCAGTCCGCCAAGGGCAAAAATACCATCCCTGGCCCTGAACCAGAAGATCATCTTTATTCCCCAGTAGATGAGTGCGAGCAAAGGCATCAGGATAACTATGAATGAAAGAACGATTATCCACGGCGCAATGGCCGGATTTACGATAAAATTAAGAAAATCGGGCAGGTAGAAAAGGTTAAAACCAAGAGAATGGGTTGAGAAATAATCAGGGTACTTAAAGAAGAATATCATGACAAATGAAACAAGCATGGCGAATCCGGTTACAACAAAACAGACGCCAAGGATGATCAGGAATACCCTGATCACTATAAATCCTGCTCTTCCTATGGCCCTGAAAACCTGATCAAATGCATTTCCAATTCCCGTACCTGCAGGCTTTTCTGCGGAGTACGAAGGTGAGCTTAAATTTGATTGATCTCCGGATATTCTGCTGCCCCGGCCTGTACGGATATTGCTGCCATACATTTCCTTCTTCTGTGCCTCCGAGCGGGCAACCGGCAGAGCAATCCAAAGAGCCAGATATACGATAAATCCTGCACCGAAAAAGCACGCGAACAGGATGAAAAGCAGCCTCACCCACACAGGTTCGATGCCGAGATATGCGCCTATCCCGCCACAGACACCGCTTATAATCCTGTCGTCAGGATTGCGGTACATTTTTTTCTGCACCGGCCGCTGACGGTTATAATTATTGTCTTTTAATTCTTCAACGGTATCAAACGTCTCCGGAGAACCGATAAGGGAAATCATTGCATTAACATTTTCCAGTGAGATCACGCCGGCTGTTGCTACCTGTGACTGAAAAATTTCGGCTATCCGCGATTCTATGTCCTCGAGTGTTTCAGCACCTCCCTGGGTATTCCTTAGTTTTGCGTCGAGGTCGTGCAGATACTGACGCAATTTTTTATATGCTTCCTCATCGATCCGGAACAGGGTGCCTCCAAGGTTTATTTTTATAGTTTTGTCCATCATTACTGGTTTTTATATTGAAAGTTTAGGGTTAGGTGTTCCTTATCTGGTTGACCGAACCGACCAGCTCATTCCACGACTTATCCAGTGCGGCCAGGTACGACCTTCCTTCCTGCGTAAGCTCATAATACTTTCTCGGTGGTCCCTGTGGCGATTCTTCCCATCTGTAGCTGAGAAGGCCGCCGTTTTTTTGCCTTGTCAGCAGCGGATAAAGCGTCCCCTCTACAACTATTACCCGGGCTTCCTTAAGTTCCTTTATGATGTCGCTTGCATAGCAGGAATTCTTGGATAAGACAGATAATATGCAATATTCGAGGATCCCTTTCCGCATCTGTGCTTTTGTATTTTCCAAATCCATAATGATCCGTATTTTAAAAGTTAAATTTTAAGAGATTTACAATTTTCAGGTCTCATCACAGGTTCATTTTCTTTTTGACCGTATCGAATTCTTTCTTGACTGAGTCCTTTATGTTGTGAATATTCACCGGATCCCCCTTCATTTCAATTTTCTGGGCAATTGTTTTTGCCTCGGGGATGACTGCATAAAGGATCAGATAAACCAGGATGCCCAGGCCCCCGCCGATAGCAAGGGCAATGAAAATCACCCTGATTATCCATGGATCGAGGTCCCAGTAAGCACCCATGCCGGCGCATACTCCTCCTATTATCCTTCTGTCGGGATCGCGGTACATCCTGTGAGTTCCGGGTGTGGAAAATTTCTCTCCGGGTGTGGGCCCCTCGTTGTCAGATATGTCCTCGGGGGTTCCCATCACCGAAATTGCCTCACTTACATCAGTTATTGTAATAACCTGTTTATAGCCTGTGAGTCTCGAGCGGAACAGCTCCGCCATTCTTGCTTCAATATCGGAAAGTATTTCAGAGGAACTCTCTTCACCCGCGAAGTGAACCTCCAGGCTCTTCAGGTATCGTTTAAGTTCAGAATAGGCATCTTCATCAATGTTGAAGGAGTAACCGCCCAAATTAATGCTTACTGTTATTTTCATAGAACTGTGATAATTTTACTACTATATCAAATTTACAACATGACAATGCAAAGATATATAAAAAAAATTATACTATGCAATACATAGTACTATATTTTTTTAAACTTTTTTATATTATATTGTTCGAAGACCGAAGACCGAAGCAAATCTAATCACCAATTGTTATGCATAGACCTGCTTAACCCGATTTCACTGATAATACCTATATTTATCCAAACAATTTCATATGAAGAAAAACTACAATTGGGGAATACTTGCTCCCGGCAAGATATCAGCCAAATTTACACTGGGATTGAAGCTTCTTGATAATGCCGTGCTGTACGCGGTCGGATCGCGTGATCCGCAACGGGCTGGGAAATTTGCCGCAGAACATGGTTTCAGGAAGCATTACGGAAGCTATGAGGAACTTGCAGCTGATCCGGACGTAGACGTTATATATATAGCATCTCCTCACTCAGGCCACCATGACCATACTCTTTTGTGCCTCCGTAACGGGAAGGCTGTATTATGCGAAAAAGCCTTCGGGATTAATTCAGAAGAGGTCGAAGAAATGATATCAGTGGCGACCGGGAAGAATATCTTCCTGATGGAAGCCCTGTGGCCACCTTTCCAGCCATTCTACAAAAAAGCGTGGGAGATTCTGCGGTCAGACATACTTGGAAAAATAATTCACCTTCGGGGCTATTTCTCATTCAATCCGCCATTTGAGCCAACCGACAGGAAATTCAACCTGGAGCTCGGTGGGGGGTCGCTTCTGGATATCGGGATTTACCCGGTGATCGATGCACTGACATTTATCGGTGTACCCGACGAAATAAATACAACTGCCGTTTTTGGCCCGACCGGCTCGGAGGAATCGATAAACGCTATCTTCAGATACAATGACGGAAGAATGGCCACCGTATACAGTTCGTTCAAAACTGATGCCGGCAATGGCTGCGAGTTGCTTTGCGAAAAAGGCAACCTTCTGATGTCGCGCGGGCGGGATATGAACCAGATGGTTACTCTTAGCCTTCACGGGAAAGATCCTGAAACATTTGTTTTCAGCCCTCCTGCAATGGGCTACCACGCAGAAGCTGAAGAAGTAATGAGATGCCTCGATGAAGGATTGAAGGAGAGCCCGGTTGTTCCTCATTCATTCAGTCTCGACCTGATCAGGACACTTGACAGGATCAGGGAATCGGCAGGAATAGTTTTTCCGGCAGATCACGCAGATGTTCGGGATTAGAGATTATTCGACATAATGACTATGACAGATGCAGGAATGGAAGATGAAGGAAAATTGTTCAGAAAGAAAATCCTTCTTAGCATGCTGTTGCCCGGCATTCTTGTAATATTAATGTGGCT
>JBAVOD010000383.1:0-7737 GCA_049691735.1 Bacteroidales bacterium | reverse complement strand
AGCAGATTCAGCCGCTTGCTGACGTTTTCAAGTCCGATCCCGCTATGTTCCTTTGCAGTGCTTCCGTTACCGTTTGCTATGCTGTTATCGCACCTGAAGGTAATAGACTTTTGCTTTACCTCCATTTCTATTCTGATGAATGAATTGCTCCTGTAGCTGACGCCGTGCTTAAAGGCATTTTCAATGAAGGGAATGAAAAGCAACGGAGGTACGGCCATGTCATTATAATGCTCGGGGAATGATACAGTCAGATTGACTTTCTCGCTCATCCTGAGCTTCATAAGGTC
Organism: Bacteroidales bacterium; assembly: GCA_049691735.1. Lineage (GTDB taxonomy): Bacteria > Bacteroidota > Bacteroidia > Bacteroidales > VadinHA17 > LD21. The sequence goes on along the minus strand of JBAVOD010000383.1, from coordinate 7,450 downwards.
AATATAATTATTCATGAATTCAATCTCATTGCTGAGCTTTGTGTCGCCCTGCTCCGACTCATAGAGAAGGTACCTCATAAGCTTTGAAAGCTTCAGGATCGCTTTCTGCGAATCCTCTGCGCTTATGTTTATGAGGGAATATATGTTGTTCAGCGTGTTGAAGAAAAAGTGAGGACTGACCTGGTTCTTCAGGAAAGCAAGCTCGGAATTCAGTTTTTCCTTTTCCATTTCCTTCTGCATCTTTTCAGTCTGGGAATGCCTTTCGAGAACTCTCAGACCGAGAGAAAAGAATACGAGGAACACAGAAGTAAACCCGTAATTAAAAAGGTGCATCTGCCTGAAAGGAGGCCTTCCGAAAATCAGACGGCCTCCGGGTGGAGGACCTGTTCTCCCCGGTTGGTTGTGCCGGTTTTCTGACTGCTCTGTTCTGTTTCTTTCATTATTGTATCTGAAAACAACTTTATTTGAATAGTCCGAAACAAAGTAGAAACATCCGATCAGAACAATAACTGACAGGTAATATTTTAGCTTCTTTGAATTGAAAAAGTACCGCGGTACAAGTATCAGATAATTAATGTAGAATATAACTCCGTTAATGATAAGGTTGATATAGGTAAGCCAAACAAAGTCCTTGTCGAGCTGCCAGCGTTTTATGAAATAAAGGGGAAGAGCAAGCAGTATGAGCCATGCCAGCAGATGCAGGAAAATCCTGATTTTGTTTCCTTCAAATATTTTTATCTTCATTTAACCGCAGATATTTTATATCGTTCCCGATCAGGTTTGTATGCCGGGATGCTTACAGCATCGCAAGTTTTTAAGGTCCGGGAAATTCATCATTCATATCTTATTGCATCTATCGGATTCAGGTTTGCTGCTTTTCTGGCGGGATACCATCCGAAGAAGACACCGATTGCGAAGCAGACTGCAAATGCAAGCACCACCGAATGAGAAGTAACCAGGGCAGGGCTATTCATCAGAGTCCCTGCTATTTTGGCAACAAGATAGCCAAAAATCACCCCGATTGCACCACCAAGTGTGCTCAATACCATCGATTCGACAAGAAACTGCCAGAGTATATCCCTGCTCCTGCCGCCGATTGACATGCGAAGCCCGATCTCGCGGGTACGTTCGGTAACCGATACAAACATGATATTCATGATGCCGATACCGCCAACCAGCAGGGATATTCCCGCGATCGCTCCGAGAAGATAGGTCATTATATCACTTATTGAAGATACGGTCTGAATAAGCTCTGACTGCGACATTACCCTGAAGTCATCCTCCTGCGGTTCCTTGATCTTATGGGTCCTTCTCAGTACCTCTGTAACCTCCTGAATTGCCAGAGGGCTCTTTTCCTCGCTCACAGCAGAGGCATATATCCCATTGATGTAATCGACAGCTGCCAGGCGCCGCTGTACCGTTGTATAAGGTGCTATTATCAGGTCGTCCTGGTCCTGTCCCATTCCACTTTCGCCCTTGCTTTTCAGGACGCCTATCACCTGGAACGGAAGGTTCTTTATCCTGATACTGAGCCCTACCGGATCAGCATTGGCCCCAAACAGATTATTAACCACTGTTTGTCCCAACAGACATACTTTTGCCATGCTTTTAAGCTCATTCGCATTGAAGATCCGGCCCGAATTTATTTCATATTTCCTGATAGACATGTATTCCTCGCTCACCCCGTAGACTGTCGTCTGGGTGTTCTGATTCCCGTAAATTACCTGTCCGCTTGCACGTACCTCCGGAGAGACTTCAGTAAGTGCGGTAGTCTCGTTTCGCAGGGCAACAACATCAGAGTATTTCAGTGCCATTGAGCTTGAGGCGCCAAGGTTGACACCACCCCGCCTCTGAAAATTAGGCATTACCATCACCATATTGGTACCCATTGAGGAGATCTGATCCCTGATCTTTTTCTTGGATCCCTGCCCGATGGCAAGCATGGCAATCACAGAGCCGACACCGATGATAATTCCGAGCATTGTCAGAATTGCCCTGAGCTTATTCCTGACAAGGGCGCGTAATGCTATCTTTAATAAATTCGAATAGTTCATTTCGTTATAATCTTTTAACTGTCAAATTCCTCAATATCTTCAACCGGGAGCGTTTTAAGTATATCCCTGGCGTACTGCCTGTCGGTAACCTGGGTTTCACGAAGGATTTTCCCGTCCTTGAAAATGACATTCCGTGTAGCAAACCTTGCAATATCAGGTTCGTGAGTGACATAAACGATTGTTCTTCCCTTTTCATTCAGATCCTGGAACAACTCCATTATTTCGAATGATGTTCGGGTATCGAGGTTCCCCGTTGGTTCATCTGCGAGAATAAGAACCGGATCATTCACCAGCGACCGGGCAATTGCCACCCTCTGCTGCTGTCCCCCCGAAAGCTGGTTGGGCATGTGATCCATTCGCGATAGCAGCCCGACGGCTTCCAGTGCGCCGATTGACATCTCCTTCCGTTCCTTTGATCTTACCTTTGAATTATAGAAGAGAGGAAGCTCGACATTTTCAAGTGCAGTCGTCCTTGGAAGCAGATTATAGGCCTGAAAGACAAACCCGAGCTTTTTATTCCTCAGCCGGGCCAGTTCGTCCCTGTTCAGTGTCTTTATATCCACTCTGTCAAGAAAATAGTCACCGGAGGTTGGTTTGTCAAGGCAGCCAAGGATATTCAGCATTGTAGATTTGCCCGATCCGCTGGCTCCCATAATGGCTACAAATTCCCCTGCGTTGATTTTAAGATCGATCCCCCTGAGGGCGTGAACCGTAACTTCCCCTACGTGGTAATCTTTCTTCAGATTCCTTATTTCGATTATAGTGTCATTCATTTTGCTGTGATTAATTTCCCTGACTTTTTTTTCAGAAAGGGAACGGGCCACGCGGCCGGCCATTCTGCGCTGTTGTGGTTTTGGCTGCCGGACTTCCGCCCGCTGAGATTACAACCTCCTCCCCTTCATTCACTCCCGCAAGAATTTCGATATCCGTTCCGTTATCAATACCTGTTGTGACAGGAACCGGGCGAAGATCTCCTTTTTCATTCTTAATCCAGACTATCTTTCTCTCTTCGGAGATACCCTGAAGGTTTCCGGTTCCGGGCATTGCCGAAGCCATTTCACCGTTTGCCGTTGTAGCTGCCTGTAGGTTGTTTCCTGCTCTGGACTTACCGGATTTTCCGGTTGTCTTTTTAAGATAACCGGCAGGAGGAGTAAAGCGCAAGGCCTTGCCAGTGACAAACAGTGCATTCTGTTTTTCCTCAACATAAATTGTGGCACTTGCTGTCATCCCGGGCATCAGTTTCTTATCGGGATTCGGTGCATTAAGGACCACAACGTATGTAACTACATTGTTGGTTGTTACAGGCTGCAGACGCACCTGCGAAACCGTGCCCTTAAACTGCATGTCAGGATATGCATCGACAGTGAATTCAACCCTCTGACCTTGTTTCACCTTTCCTATATCGGCCTCGTCAACACTCGTCTGGACTTCCATTTGTGTAAGGTCGTTCACTATTGTAAAGAGCGTTGGCGTATTGAAGCTTGCCGCAACAGTCTGCCCCTCTTCCACTGCCCTGTTCAGAACCACCCCCTCTATCGGGGAGTAGATAGTGGCATATTCAAGGTTTACCTTTGCCCTTGCCAGCGACGACCGGGCATTACTTAGAGTAGCTTTTGAATTTTCATAATTATAAACAGCCTGATCATAGTCGGCCTGGGCGATCAGACTTTTATCATAAAGGACCTTAAGACGGTTATAGGTCGCTTCCTGGTAGTTCAGCTGTGCCTGGGCCTGATCGACTGAAGCCTGGCTTTGTTCAAGCTGAGCTCTTAGTGCTGTCTCGTCGAGCTTTGCGAGGAGCTGCCCCTGCTTTACTTTGTCGTTAAAATCGACATAGACGCGCTGGATGATTCCCGATACCTGCGTCCCCACATTTATAGTAGTGGTGGCCTCAATTGTACCTGTAGCCGTAACGGTATTTGTAATTAACCCTTTTTGGACCTTCGAAGTCTCAAATGCGTATTCAACGGTTTTCTTTGAAAAGGGTTTAAATACCAGGACTGCGATTGCTGCAATTCCAAGGACCCCGGCGATTATTAAGATTTTCTTTTTCATTATTCGTGTGTTTTGCTTGTGATTAAAGAGTTAAGGGAATGCCAAGGTAAAAGTCGAGTACCTTGTAACTGAATATCAGATTGAACTTCGATTGGAGTAAATCACTTTCTGCAACTATAAGAGTTGTTTTGGAAACCAGGTAGTCGGTGGAATTGATCAGACCCTGTCTGAATTTCTCATCAGATAAGGCAGATGCTTCCTGGGTAGCCGAGTAATTTTCGAGACTTGCCTCATATTGCACCTGCGCTGAGATCACATTCTGGCAGGCCTGTTCAATGCTCTTTCTGAGATCATTTTTTGTACTGGTCTCAGTAAGTTCGGCATTCTGATATCCAATTTTTGCAATCTCAACGCTTGTTTTAATCTGTTTGCGCTGATAAATAGGAATGGAAAGTGAAAATCCAACAGAAGGGGAAATCCCGTTGTTCAGCTGGTTAAAATAAGGATTTGATGATTGTGAAAAAAATCCCGAAATAACGCCGGCATCAGCTGAAAGGATCGGAAAATATCCTGCTTTTGCTATCTTCTCATTGAGCGCAGCTATTTCCTTGTTCACGGCAGCGTTCTTTATCTGCGGCTTGATACCAAGTGCAGTCTGGTAGACAGCTCTGACATCCGGTTTCCTGTTCTGGTTTATCAGACCTTCAAGGTTCGGGTGGGCAATTTCGAAAGAATCCCTTACAGGCAGTTCCATCAACTGCTCAAGGGTCACCTTTGCAATGGCAAGGGTGCTCTGGGCAGTGGCAAGCGTCAGCTTTTCACTTGCCAGCTGCGATTTTACCTGGGCATAGTCGGCCTGTGAGATAACCTGCAGCCGGAGTCTTTCCTCGGCAAGGTTAACCTGACTCTGGGTTGATTCAATCTGGTTTGAGGCATTCTTGACCTGCTCTTCAGCATACAGGACCTGCAGATATGCATTCAGTATACTTAAGCCTAATGATTCTTTTGTTGTTTCAAGAGAATACTCTCCGGCTGAAATATTCAGTTCAGACTGTTTGATCTGATTGGTGAGCTTTGAAGCGTTGAATACAGTAATTCCCGAGCTGGCCGAATAATTCGATCCATTGGTAGCCGAAAATACCGAACCTCCCGAAGAATTGCTTTTGGCCCAGTTAAAATTCTGACTTATTGATGCATTTAATGAAGGGAACCGTGAAGCTTTGGCCTGCAAGGCAGTATAAGAATTCTCCTGGTTAACAAGCTGGCCCTGTTTGACCTGAATATTTTTGTTGAGGGCATATGTAATGCAATTTTGGAGCGTCCATACGCTATCGGCCTGGGCTCTGATTTCAGTTCCTGCACAGAAACTGACTAAGAAGAACATCAGAATTAATTGTTTCATGGCTTTTAAACTAATTGGTGTAAAGATAGATGACCCCAAAAAGCCTGAAAAGTTTTTTAGAAGTATTGATATTTTTTACCGACGGAGAGGGTTATTTCCGTGATGAATCAGGAAACAGAGTGAAGATTAATCAGGATCGGGCCAGGTTAGCTGGTTTCCGGTTTAGGTTCCACGATCTTCCGGAGGATGTCGGCGAATTCCCGTAGTTCATTCACTTTCTTTGCCCCTGAATTGTGTCCTTTAGGTGTAAGGCTGTAGTAGATCCTGAGGTGTCCGCCCGTCAATTCGGAGGCAGTAACAAGATATTTTTCTTTTTTAAGTCTGTGCAGGATAGGATACAGTGCGCTATCGGGAAGCTTCAGTTGTCCTTGGGTCAGTATCTCCATTTTCCGGGCAATACCATAGCCATGGAGGGGGCCTTCATCTTCGAGGACCTTGAGGATTATTGTTGTGAGGGAGCCTTTGATGAATTCGGAGGATATCATGGTCTTATAAATTAATATAATGCTACAATTATATGATATTTATTGTATATAACGATATTTTTATAGGAATTTTTTAATATAAGCTATTTACGTTATATAATACTAGCGTTATATACTGATTTTAGAATACAATTTTTTAACTTATTATCGATTTATTTTATGCAATTTACATTATATACTGATTCTATAATATACTTTTTTTTATTTAATACCGCAAACAGTCCGAACCCGGACCTGCCTGGCGGCACCAAGATATTCGGAAACCGGCCCTATTCGACAACGAACATCCCAATCCTCCTGTATTCATGAAATGTTCCCTGCACCTTCTGCCAGGCATAGCTCATCTGTCCACTGCCATGATCAATCCTGTACATGTTCGCCCTCCATCGGGTCCCCGACTTCGGCGGAACCTGGTTAAGCGGCGCAAGCAACTTGTAAGGGATTAAGCACACCTTTGGTCAGATATCTGCACTAAACGTGTCCCCCTGTTCAAAATCACCCGACATGTAGCCTTTCCTGAACCACCCTTTCCGCTGGGCCGAAGTCCCGTGAGTAAATGAATCGGGAACAACCCTCCCCTCGTATTTCTTCTGCAGGATATCGTCACCCACAGCAGCGGCTGCATTCATTGCCTCCTCAATATCCCCTGACTCCATCGCATCGTTCATTGTCTGCTCGTAATGCGCCCACATGCCGGCAAGAAAGTCGGCCTGAAGCTCAATCCTAACCGACAGCTCATTCGACTTTGCCTCACCCGATCGTTCGCGCCTTACATTCACCTTTTCAAGGATTCCAAGCTGATCCTGGACATGATGTCCAATTTCGTGCGCAATTACATAAGCTACCGCAAAATCGCCGTAGGCTCCGAACTTTGATTTTAATTCATCAAGGAAACTAAGGTCGAGATAAACTTTTTCATCCCCCGGGCAATAAAATGGTCCCGAGGCAGCAGAAGCAAACCCGCATGCCGACTCCACCTGCCCTCTGAATAACACAAGCTTCGGCTCACGGTAATCAGTCCCCGACTGCTGAAAGATCTTACCCCAGACTGTCTCGGTATCTTTAAGCACAACCGATATGAATGCCACCATCTCATCTTCTTCAGGTGTTGTTGTAATCTGACCTGATTCAGCCGGCTTCTGTGTGGAGTTGAGAAGCTGGGTCGGATCGCCCCCCAGAAGCAGTACGATCAGTACGATCACAATTGTCCCAATACCGCCACCAAGAGCGACCTTGCCAGTGCTCATACCACGGCGGTCCTCAATATTATCACTGCTTTGTCTGCCTTTCCATTTCATATCAGATTGGGTTTAGTTTTATTCCGGGTTTAATGCATGAATCAAAGCTAAGAATTTACAGTTTAAGCTTCATGCATGTAGCCTTAATATTTTATATCGCACAGCCCTTGACCCTCAAACCCCGGAAGGCATGCGCGTCAACTTAAGTCTCGATACAATTTCTTTTGCACACCAGCTATCATGACAATACGTTGTTAACTTTACGTGGTTTTACAC
>JBAVOD010000382.1:0-2344 GCA_049691735.1 Bacteroidales bacterium | reverse complement strand
GTTTGTCTCAATATCAGTATATGGTTCAAAGACACCCTTTGGAAGTCGTACGATAGTGTGGAGATTAAATTCTTTTATAAGCTCTTCTTTAATTCTTGCACAGATTCCATCCCCGAATAGCGTCCCGTTTGGAACAACTATGGAATAATTGAAATATAAGTTCAAGTTTTCACTTCGGGAATGGCTCTATAATTCCATTTCCCCAAATAATTATCAAAGACAATTTTCATGTTTTCTTTGAAGTTTTCACTTACTTTTCTTCCTGTGGCATAAACTTTGTTTTTGATAGCTGAAAACACTTTTAGTCCCTTGGATGTTGAAGTCTTATCAATGAGACTTTTAACCACATCAAGACTGGTAAAAACAGCACCTTTGCAGGCACTTGTAACATGGCAGAATAACCTGTGTTCTATTGGATTGTATTTCGAAGTATATGGTGGATAGTGAGCCATTCTGATTCCAATCCCAATTTCATTTACCAGCTTTTGTAAGTCTTCCTTGAAAATATAATGCCTACTTGAGTTGCTTCCGCCACCATCAGCTAATATTAAGATGCTACATGCCTTGCGGTAATCTTCCTTACCGTGGTTTTCCCACCAGTATTTAATGCAGTCACAACAAAACTCGCTTGTATCCTTACTGGTTCCCAAGGTGATGTATCCTTTGTTACGTTTGAGGTCGTATATGCCATGTGGAATTACAATACCATCTGAAAATGTATTGAAGTCGTGATCATAAACCTTTACCGTTTCCGTACAATAAATTTTTCCATCCCGATAGAAATTGCCTAAGAATTCCTTTTTTTCACATCTATACTGATAATCGGATTCTCGCTTTCAAAGTACTCTTCTTTCAACTCTTTAATTCTCTCAAATTGCTCGTTTCTGTCTTTACAGTCTTTCATAGTGACTGTTTTTTGCATTTTTCTCTTCACAAAACCATGTTTTTCCAAAAGCTGCTTTACTACATAGGGTGATATATTCATACCTCTGGATTTAAAAGCCTTTGAAATTTCGGTACGATTCAGGTTTGTCCATTTTATTCCTTCGTCCATAGGACTTCCAGCCGTATAGTCTTTTAAGATCTCAAAGAAAATTTCATCAATATTTTCCACCATGTCGATGATTTTCTTCTTACCTCCTCCAAGCTTTCGAATCCTACATTCTGGTGTTTCTGTACCATTGGTGATTTCATTAATTCCAGCCATAACAGTTTGAAAATGACAGCACAGCACATTACTTATGTATTTTTGTCCCCCGTGACCTAATTTCATTGCTTCTATAGCTGCATATTTTCTTCTGTCTTTCTCATTCAAAGAATCATAAAATGCTTTCATTTGCTTTTCAATTTCTTCCGAATATTTTTTGCGTAGCATTTAATTCAGTTCCGTTTTTGTCTGTAATAGAGTATTACCAGAATTATATAAGGAACAGAAATACTTGAAGTTATATATTTTTTATTCCTAAACGTAAGATGGTACTTAAAATATGCATTAAGTTATAAAAATTTAGAGGAAATAATGGCAGAAAGAGGAATAAAAGTCGACCATACAACAATCATGAGATGGGTACATCAATATTCTCCTGAGATAGAAAAGAAGATAAGAAGGCATTTAAGACCAACAAATGATTCATTGAGAGTTGATGAAACCTATATCAAAGTAAAAGGTGAATGGAAATATCTTTACAGAGCAGTTGACTCAAATGATAATACAATCGATTTCATGTTAAGTGCAAAACGAAGTAAAAAAGCTGCAAAGAGATTCCTTAAGAAAGCTTTGGGTTCAAAGCACAATCAAATCCCAAGAGCAATAACAGTTGATAAGAATCCAGCTTATCCATCTGCTGTAAATGAACTGAAAAATGATAGAATATTACCTCAAAATGTAAACCTTCGGCAAATTAAGTATTTGAATAATATTGTTGAACAGGATCATAGATACATAAAACGGATAGTGCGTCCAATGTTAGGTTTCCAGTCTTTTCATACAGCAATTAAGACTTTAAAAGGAATTGAAATCATGCATATGATAAAAAACGACAGGTTGATACTTTAAATCGATGTGTTCGGGCTGAAGTCAATTTTATAAACCAGTTATTCGGAATAGCTGCCTAAATCTGGATGTCATCTGAGAAATATTTGCTTTTTTATATTCTTTGATGTGAAACTAAAATTTTGCTTTAATATTAGGATTTTTTGCAACGGAACCCCTCCTTTTAGGTGTTATATATCCTCGGTTTCTGGCGGCAAAACAGTTTGTAACCTGACCGCTTCTCGCCAGCGCAGCCAGAGGACAACCAATCCAAGGGTACCGATCACTCCCTGGCCGATGAGCACGTCTAAC
>JBAVOD010000381.1:0-2319 GCA_049691735.1 Bacteroidales bacterium | reverse complement strand
CCAGTAACACAGCTAACCGCCGGAAATTTCTGACACCAACCGGTCCCGGTGATCCCTATAATTTTGAAGATTCGCTGGCAGTCATTGAAAAAGACGAAACCGGAGGCAGGGACCCTGTGATCCTCGGAAGGAAAATTGCAGGGATTGTTGAGGAAAAAAATCCGGCGCGTCACTATGTTGTGGCATCTTTCGAACAGAAGCTTGCCGTCCTGCTTAAAAGGCTCCTGCCGGGCAGGTTATTCATTAAAATACTTGCAGGGCATTACAAGACGTAAGATCCCCTCCTTTGGACACACTAAGGCCGGCCTTTTGAGACATCTTCAGGGAATATTCCGGCAATTTTACGTCTTGAAGATAAAATATACAGCGAGGATCAGGAAGCAGAAGCCGATAAGATGATTCAGCCTGAAGGTTTCGTTCTGAAATATAAAGATCGTAAAGAACGTGAACACCACCAGTGTGATGACTTCCTGGATGACTTTCAGCTGCCACAGGTTAAATGGTCCGCCATTGCTCTGGTAGCCGATCCTGTTCGCCGGTACCTGGAAGATGTACTCGAACAGGGCAATTCCCCAGCTCAGAAGAATTACGGCAGGCAGGCCCCATTTGCTGATCCATCCCATCTGTCTGAATTTCAGGTGCCCATACCATGCGAAAGTCATGAACGTATTTGAAATAATGAGTAACCCTATTGTTGAAAGACCTTTCATAGCATCTTACAAAAAAGGCCAAATGTAATTATAAATTCCACGTGTTGTTCCAGTGAAAATTATAATATCGGTAATGTCGATGTTACGGATCGCCCCTATAGCGAGCTGGTTAATGCAGCCAAAGAACCCTTCGTACGGGCTATACGGCATACTTCAGGAAAACTACCTCGGGTAACCAGGGAGGCTATAACCCAATAATATGAACAAGCACCACTGATCGCTGACAGCTGATCGCTGACAGCTGATCTCTTATCAATAAAAGGTCTTGAAAACTATCCACTTATCAAAAAATACCGTAAATTTTAAAATATTAAACCGGCGCAATCGTCATGGCCATTATAAGGTATTGATCAATGAGTCCGAAAGAATCAAAAGAGATAGGCGATGTTTACCGCTCCGTAAGAGGAAATCTTCTCGGATATATTCGTAAAAGGATCCCTGCCAGGATGGAAGCGGAAGATATTCTGCAGGATGTGTTCTATCAGCTTACCCTGGGGTTCAGGGATCTTGGAGAGATCAGGGACATTACCGCATGGCTCTACAGGGTTACCCGGAACAGGATCATTGACAATTACCGGAAAAAACGTCCTTCGGATGTTGGCTATGGTGACCGGGCAGCTAATGGTGAAGAGGGTCCGCTTTCGCTTGAGGAGATACTGCCTGCAATCGGATCGTCGCCTGAAGATGATGAGCTGAAGGAGCTTATCTGGGAAAAGATCTCCGATATTCTCGAAGAGTTGCCGCGCGAGCAGCGGGATGTATTTATCGCAACCGAATTTGAGGATATGAGCTTCAAAGCCCTTTCTGAAAAAACAGGCATCGGCATCAATACACTCATCTCAAGAAAACGGTATGCGGTACTTGCTTTGCGAAAGCAGCTTGATGAATTGTATAAACTATTTAAAAGCAAATAATTATGAAAGCGTTGAGAATTTTAAAGTATGCAGGATTCGGTATCCTGGGACTTGCATTTATTTTCGGGACCATTTGGGTTGTAATGTTGTTGTGGAACTCACTTGTACCAGGCCTGTTCCATGGTCCGGAATTAACTTACTGGCAGACGGCAGGATTGTTCATTCTGTCGAAGATCCTTCTGACGGGACTGGCTCCGGGCGGTCACAGGCATGGTCCGGGGAGGGAGTGGCGCAGGAAGTACTATGGTAAGTATTGTCCGCCGCGTGACCTGAATAAAGAGAATATATCGGCGCCGGAAGGGATTTGAGCGATAAACCCACGTGACACCGTGAACAACTTTGTTTTACACTTATTCCTTTTGGATTATTTCAGGCAATTACGTATTATTGCAATCCGGTTTAAACGGGTGCAGGTTGCATGTTACAGGTTGCCAGTTAAAAACTGAATTGAATTTAGGTGTCCCTGATTTTTTGATCAACCTGCAACCTGCATCCTGCAACCTGCAACAAGACCGGGCCCATAGCTCAGATGGTTAGAGCACCTGACTCATAATCAGGGGGTCGCTGGTTCGATCCCAGCTGGGCCCACCTTCGCCCGCCATAGCTTTAGCGACGGCGGGCTTCGCTTTTTTATAAAAAATATATTACTGCTAAAGCTCTGTCGGGCTACGGCGGGCAATGCCCACACTTCTTCC
>JBAVOD010000380.1:0-3177 GCA_049691735.1 Bacteroidales bacterium | reverse complement strand
AGGGATTCACCTGTCAGTGCGGATTGATCAACTTCTATTGCATCACCATCAAGCAGACGGGCATCTGCCGGGACAATATCACCCAATCGTAACCGGATGACGTCTCCGGGCACTAACTCACGGGCAGCAGGATTGACCCACTTCCCGTCACGTTTTACCCGTGCTTTGACGGCAAGTTTTGCCTTAAGGGCATCAATGGCATTACCTGCCTGCCGTTCTTCCCAGAAACCTACCACAGCGTTTGCCAGAAGCAGAACCAGTATTATACCAAAATCGGGCCAGTGCCGGGCTAATGCTGAAAGGATAACGGCCGCCTCAATCATCCAGGGAATAGGCCCCCAGAAATACGTCAGGAACTTCAGTAAAGGATTTGTTTTCTTTTCTTCAATTTCATTTGGCCCGTATCTGGCAAGACGTTTCTGTGCCTCTTCCTGAGTGAGGCCCTCAGCTGAAGTTAATAATCTTGTCTGAAGTTCAAACATTGGAAGGGTTTTAAGATCGTCCCCGACCGGAGGATTGACTTCGGGTTCTACTGAGTTTGTATTCATATTTTCAATATAAGATGATTATCGTTGCCATAGGATCAGTTTAGTTTCAAGCGGGACTGAAACGCCAGGGAAGTTCGGAATGATCCGGGGGGTAAAATCGGTTGCAGGACGGGTTGCAGAAACAATTGCCTGATAAAGGTGCGGATTATCAGCCTCTTTTTCCTGGCTGATCAGGTTTAACTCCTTCCTTTCCGGAGTTCCGCCATCTGTTCCGTCGGCATAAAGCTCCGCACGAACTGCAGCAGGATCAAGGTCCCTCAGGTAGACCTGAACATCGAATATGTGCTGGTTATCTCCATTTGTTTTTACCTTTACCTCTCCAAATTGGATTTTATTCCATTTTTGCTCCAGGCTATTACGCCACTCCACGATTTGTTTGCCTGCCCGGCCGTTATCTGCTGATCGGGCCTGGTAAGCTAAGGCGAGCGGGAGGTAGTATTTTTCAGTATATTCCCGTACTGTCCGGTTGGCAGAGAACTGCAGAGTCAATTGTGACATGCTTTTCCGGATTCGTTCCACCCAGGCAGAGGGAATTCCTTTTTCGTTTCGGTTATAAAATTCAGGTACAACCTTCTGTTCGAGCAGATCATAAAGGGCATTGGCCTCGGCAGCATCCCATCCCGGGTCGTCAGCATGTTCCTTTCCATCACCAATTGCCCATCCCACTTCAGGTGTATATGCTTCAGCCCACCAGCCATCAAGTTCTGACAGGTTAATGCCTCCGTTCACAAGTAATTTCATACCACTTGTGCCGCATGCTTCCCATGGACGTCGCGGAGTATTGATCCAAACATCCACCCCCTTGGCAAGGCGTTCGGTCAGAAGCATATCATAGTCGCTCAAAAATATTACATGAGGACGAACTTCGGGTTGCCAGATGAAGTGAATCCATTTTGAGATCAGTGCCTGCCCTGCCTGATCCGCAGGATGAGCCTTTCCTGCAAGGATAAGTTGCACCGGATGCTGAGGATCAGACAGCAGACGAATGAGTCGCTCCGGGTCGTGCAATAACAAATCGGGTCTTTTATAGGTTGCAAAACGCCGTGCAAAGCCTAAGGTCAATGCATCGGGGCTTAACAATTTCTTCACGTATTCAGCATCTCCCCCGGGTGCACCTGAAGCAGTAAGCTGTAGCGATAACCGGTCGCGGGCATATTGAATCAGTGCAGTCCGCGATTTAGTCCGCATCTCCCACAACCTTTCATCCCTGATTTTTTCTATATCCTGTCCTACGTTTTCCAGAGTACCTAACCACCTTTCTTTCCCGCAGGCTTCAGTCCAGAGGTCATCTGATTCTTTTGAGTCCCACGATGGTACGTGGACGCCATTGGTTACATGCCCGACAGGCACCTCATTGGCCGGCCAGCGCGAAAACAAAGGTTCAAAGATCTGACGGCTGACTTCTCCGTGGAGACGGCTGACCCCGTTTACTGCTCCGCTTCCCCTGATTGCCAGATAAGCCATATTGAAATTCTCCGATGTGTTCCCCGGATCTTCGCGACCTAATCCCAACAACTGATGACGGCTGATGCCGAGTTTCTGCTCAGCGTACTCACCGAGGTATCGTTCGATCAGAACTGGTTCGAACCGGTCGAATCCTGCCGGTACCGCAGTATGTGTAGTAAAGAGGTTCCCGGCTCTGGTTGTGGCAAGAGCAACATCAAAGGGTTGCCCTGTTTCCTTCATAAAACTTAAGGCGCGTTCGAGTATTGCAAATGCAGCATGTCCTTCATTGAGATGGCATACCTGTGGCTTAATACCAAGAGCATTAAGCAGGCGCCATCCTCCGATCCCGAGTACCAGTTCCTGTTTAAGACGCATCTCAGGTCCGCCGCCATATAATTCAGCTGTAATTGCACGATGAGCAGGGAAATTTGCAGCATCGTTGGTATCGAGCAGATAAAGTTTGATTCGACCTACCTGAACCTGCCAGGCACGTACCCAGACCGAATAACCTGGCAATTCAATCTCAAGCCGTAACCATTCTCCATTGGACTCGCGCAACGGGCTGACAGGTAATTGCCCGGGGTCATTATATGGGAAAAGAGCCTGCTGTTCACCGTTTTTGTCGATTTCCTGGCGAAAGTAACCCTGCTGATACAGGAGCCCGATGCCGATTACGGGTACACCCAGATCACTTGCGGTCTTAAGCTGATCGCCGGCCACATTGCCCAGACCCCCTGAATAAATCGGAAGGGCTTCACTTAACATGAATTCCATGCTGAAATAAGCTATAGAGTTAAGGGGAGATTGCGGATAATTTTGCTGAAACCAGGCCGGCGATGCCAATGCCTGCTCCTTCGATTGAATAAGATTGTCAACCTTCTTACAAAGGACCGGATCGGACATCACCTTTTGAAATTGTTCCCGTGAGACTGTTTGCAGAACTACCCATGGATTATGCGTAAGATCCCAAAGGGCAGGTTCAAGTTGCTGCCAGACTTCATCGGCTTCATGGCTCCACGACCATCGCATGTCAAGAGCAAGCTCTGCGATAGAATCGACCTTTTCAAGATCGGGTGGCAGGAAACTGTAAGCAGGTCTTTTGATGTCAGTCATTTTTTTATGATATTATGTCCGGAATTCTACAGATAGAAATTTCTATGTTAAAGCGTTGGTAACAATAGTC
>JBAVOD010000379.1:0-18546 GCA_049691735.1 Bacteroidales bacterium | reverse complement strand
TGCATGAGCCGGTGAAATTGACCACCTAGCGCCGGAGCAAATTGACCACCCCGCGCCGGACGAAATTGACCACCTTGCGCCGGAGCAAATTGACCACCTGAAAAGAGCAGTTCTCATGTTTAAAAAGTAAGCTGTGACGTTAGCTGTTTTTAATTATTAACAGCAGGGTTATGGCAAATAAAAAAACAGACATGAGTAAACTAAGACAGATTCTAAGACTCTACACTCAAGGTGAGAAAAAATTAAAAATCAGTTCACTGACAGGCATCTCACGTAACACCTTAAAGAAATACCTTAAAATATATCTGCGGCTCGGACTTACCGCGAAAGATATTGAAGCACTAAGTGACCGTGAACTGGACCGGCTCTTTGGAGAAAACCTGGTGCCTGAACCGTGTGAGAAATACAAGACTCTTGAGGCCTTTTTCCCTGCTATAGAGAAACAGCTCAGACGAAGAGGAGTAACCAGGGAGACACTCTGGGAAGGATATATTGCGGTACATCCGGATGGTTACAAGTTATCACAGTTCAAATATCATTACCAGCAGTGGTTGAAACGGACCAATCCTGTGATGCACATTGAGCATCTTTCAGGTGACAAGATGTATATTGACTTCGCCGGAGAAAAGCTTAACATCGTAGATGAGGAAACAGGAGAGATTACTGAAGCTGAAGTTTTCATATCAGTTCTTGGTGCCAGCCAGCTGACCTACGTCGAAGCAGTGCTGAGCCAGCGCAAGGAAGACTTCATAACCTGCTGCGAGCATGCCCTCTCGTATTATGGCGGGGTACCCAGGGCAATTGTTCCCGATAATCTTAAAAGTGCTGTAATTAAAAGCTCTCCCTATGAACCGACGCTGAACCAGGCTTTCGAGAACTTTGCACTTCATTACAGTACCACAATCTTACCGGCAAGGTCATATAAGCCAAAAGACAAATCACTGGTTGAAGGAGCGGTACGGATAGCCTACAGGCGTATCTACGCCCAGCTTGACGGAAGAATCTTTCACACTCTTGAAGAGCTAAACCTGGCAATATGGGAGGCTCTGGAGATTTACAATAATACAAAGTTCTCGCACCGTCCTTACACTCGCAGGCAGATGTTTGAAGAAATAGAACGGTCAGAACTTGGAAAGCTTCCTCCACTTCTCTTTGAGCTTAAACGCCAGCAATACTCTACGGTAGCAGTAAATGGTCATATATGCCTCAGGGAGGATAAGCATTATTACAGCGTTCCCTACGGTTATATCGGCAAGAAAGTAAAAACAATGTACTCAACCACTCATGTAGAGATCTTTTATAATTATGTACTTATAGCCAGTCATAAAAGGGATCGCAAGCCTTATGGTTATACAACAAATCCGGATCATCTTGCAAGCACTCACAGGTATCTCTCGGAGTGGAACCCGGAGAGATTTATCAAATGGGCGGAATCGATAGATAGTGTTGTCAGACAATTTATCATGAGTCTTATGGACAGCAAATCTCACCCGGAACAGGCCTACAAGGCTTGCCAGGGGGTTCTGGGCTTTGAACGAAAGGTGGGAAGGGAAAGACTTATAAATGCCTGCAAACGGGCAACAGAATATGAAAATTACTCTTATCATGCCATTAAATCAATCCTTGAGAACAAATATGACATGCTCACAACTACGGAGATCACAGGCGGGATCCCAGCTCATGAAAACATCCGCGGAAAGAACTATTATCAATAAAAAACATACTATTAAACGAGTAAAAAATGACACAGGAAACACTTGAAAAATTAAAGAAACTCCATCTATGGGGTATGGCCAGGACTTATCAGACCAGCCTTGAAAACGACAAGCTGACGAGGCTCTCGGGGGATGAACTGGTGAGTATGCTCATTGAAGCGGAATGGGACGACCGTCAGAACCGTAACATCGAAAGGAGGCTGCGTAATGCCAGGTTCCGCTACCAGTCATCCATGGAAAGTATCGATTACCAGGCGGAACGTAATCTTGACCGTGGTCAGATACTGCGTTTTGCTGAATGTAATTTTGTACGAAAACATGAAAACGTCATTATAACCGGTAGTACCGGGATCGGTAAAAGTTACATTGCAACAGCACTCGGACATCAGGCTTGTACCCTTGGATTTAAGGTCTATTACGCTAATCTTGGTAAACTCTTTTGCAGACTAAAAATGGGGAAGGCCGATGGATCCTATCTGAAGGAAATATCAAAGATCGAGCGTCAGGACCTTCTTATTCTTGATGACTTTGGTCTGCTGCCCATTGACAGTGGAAACCGGGCAGCCCTTATGGAGATTGTTGAAGACCGGCATAAAAAGGCTTCAATGATAATAACCTCACAACTTCCCATTAACTGCTGGCATGAGGTCATAGGAGAAAAAACCGTGGCCGATGCCATTTTGGACAGGATCGTTCACGATGCACACCGTATTGAACTCAGGGGAGAATCCCTGAGGAAAAACAGGGACACACAAAAAAAGATGGAGATATTGAATTAAAAATAAATAAATTTGTTTAACCACTTTTTACCGTGAGAAAGCTCTTTTTAAAATACCAACTCTGATGTGGTCAATTTACTCCGGCGCAATGTGGTCAGATTGTCCGGCGTATGCAGTTATTATATCCTTCTGAGCTAAGTAACCACCATCAGTCTGCGAAGCAAGACTAACTTCAAAATAATCTGACGTGATTTCACTAACAACATCTGTTGTTTTCAGATTTTCTACAGAAGAACCTATTGCTGTGGTGGTTTTAATATAAAACTTCTCTGCCTTTGAGGAGTTCTTTGGAGGATTGCTGCATGAGTAGGTCAATAACAAATAGAAAGACAAAGAAATAAGTAATGGTTTCATTATAAATATTTTTGAAATTTAAAACAGCATCTCCTTATTTTAGAATAAATGGCTATCGGTATTTAAAAACCGAGCATGAGCGCGAAATAGGGAAATGCCGCTGAAAACAAATATCAAATAAAAATTAATGCGATACAAATAAATCTTAATATCTCCGATGGCCTGCTTTAAGGTCCTTTTTGAAAAAGGCATACAATTATATTCCCCGGTTGAGATCGCCTGCCATCCGTGTTCCTATGAGACCTTAAATGGGATTACACTGTCGAAGGCAAACGCGGCTCGCAACAAGCAGTTTATTGCTAAACGCGAAGGGCTGTTCACTGATGATATCGGCAACACGTACGGCGACAAAATACAAGTCATTTCAGTTGAGGATCTGCTTACAGGCAAGCGCCCGCAGATACCACAATCAAAATATGAGACTTTTAAGAAGGCCGAGAAGAAGGTAACTTATGCTGATACACAAATAAAAATGAATATTTAGTTATTTGCAAATAAGGAGGTTACCGTTTATAATAAATTTTATCATTTTTTTAACCTCCTGTTTATTAATGACTTTGCCCTAACACTAAAAGAACCATAGAATTATTAATTGGCAAGTGCCTGTAACATACCATATTACGGCTAAGTTAATAACTCACTCTTCAAATGTTAATAAACTTAAAATGATTGTCTTGCATTAAAAACGGGGTGGTGGTAAATTAGCAATTGGTTCTTTAAGGCAAAACGGGATGCTGTCACATCCCGTTCAAATGGTGGATAAAAGTGCTGTCAGTTTATGCAGCAGGTTGTGAGTGGGTCCATTTACCCTTTACAACAGGAAGAATCAGAAGGTCTCATTAGCCTAACTGGTTGCATTCCCTGTTCATCATTTTTCAACGAGAGGGGGTTTTTAATCCCCTCTTTTTGTTTTATCAAAGATACAATTCTGCCAAAAACCTGACAAAAACTATCAAATAGTGTTACTAACAATTTATTAACCTTTGCAATTGATTCTTGGTTTTAAATCACACTTGGTAACAAAAGTGGAATTTTTTTACCTTTCTCATAATCTTCATACTATATTTAATAACATTCCAAGCTCATAAAATGTTAATAACTTGATTTTTGAGACAGAAAAACGGCATGAGGAATCTTTAACTTTGGTTAGCTTTAATGATCGTTACAATGAAAAAAACTGTGCTAAAGCGCGTTACCTCATTTTTTGCAAAAATTAAAATCAGGGAATTGATTGGTATGTGTGTTGCGTGGGTCTTTGCAATAAATCCTACACCGAAAGATTCAAAAAGTGACCTTCTGGAAAATGTTATTAGAAATCCCACAATCAAAGCGGGGTGGAAGGAAAATGAACCGCATGGTGAAAATACTTATTGGATGGACATAACAACTCCTGGCGGCTTCACCGCTGCGGTTACGGGTACTCACGAGGTAAAAGTATTTGGTGGCAAGGGAAAGGAGACCTCCGGTGGCCTGTTTTAAGGTCTTTTCTGAAAAGAGGCATACGAAACTATTCCCCCGCAGAGATCGTGTAAGCAGCAACTTACAATGTACAGAAAATGGCAAATAAGGATGTACAGTTTTCAGCAAATAAGGATGTCTGTTTTTCCTTTTTAAACGTACAAAAAAAATCAAAGAACGGCAGTTGATTTTTATAACTTTTGTTTTTCAAAAATGGTTTTACGATTTTCCAGCCGGTAGCTTTTACCAGAAAGCCTGATTACTTCACAATGATAAAGTATCCTGTCCAGTAAGGCTGTGGCAATAACTTCATCATCCAGGAGATTTACCCATTCTTCCGGGCTTTTATTAGTAGTTACAATGAAAGATGCTTTTTCGTGCAAGTGATTAATAAAATTGAACAGAGCCACTGCCTGTTGCTTATCGAGTGCAAAAAGCATAATATCATCTATAACCAGCAATTGAGCCTTGAGAAGTCGTTTGTACTCAACTCCGGCGCTTCTCGTAATATCTTTCAGTTTTAACATCTCCATAATCTGCTCCATGGTTCTGAAGTAAGCCTTGTACCCATTTTTCAATGCATCACTGCATAAACCGGCAGCCATAAATGTTTTTCCCACGCCTGATGGTCCCATCAGCACCAGATTGTAGTTCTGTTCCAGCCACATGCATTCTCTAAGCTGGTTGATTTGTTCCCGGGATAAACCATTGGTAAAGAAGTGATCATATCCTCCCAGGTCATGTTTCAGGGGAAGCCATGCTGCCTTTTGTCTGCGTTCAAGATCCCGGTTGCCGCGATGGTCTATTTCCAGTTTTAGAAGGTTCAGGGCAAAATCAGCGTAACTGCTTTTCTGCTCATTGGCACTGGTGATGATTTCTTCCAGGCTGCTATGTATCCCGGTAAGGTTAAGCTGGGATGCATAATCCATGATGACTTGTGTTTTTGTGTTTGGTTTCATTTTCTAATTCATTAAGTTTTTATAATCTGATATGCTGCTTTTTTCGGGATTAATCTTAAAAGCTGATTTGCTAAGGCTTTTTACCTGTATTGACGCGGGACGCTCTGGTGTTGGATTGCTGATCTCTGCTTGTATTTTCTTTGCTACACTTTCCATATCGGTAGCCTTAAAGATCTTATTCTGTATACAAAAACTCATAGTCTGCTCCATTATCTTTATTCCATACGATTGGACTTGTCTTTTAATATGGGTCAACTGATCGCGGATATATCGGGGATTATCCTTGCGTATCTGATTTAGATATTCCCTGGCAATAAAAGGATCAGCATAGTACTCAGCTACGTGATCCATCAGTTTATCAATCTTTAGGCTATAGTCCCGATTGTAATTATTGTTTCCAATATGCTTCCCTTTCCCTGAGGCAAGATTATGCCGGGCAATTTCATTTTGATTTGCGTCTGATAAAACTAAGTACTCATCGATTAGCGTTACTATTACCTTGGTTTGAGCTCCGGTATAAGTCCCTTTGGGAAGACAATAAAAATTACCTTTATAAGCGATGGTATTATCCTTTCGGACATTATACCAATGATGTCCCTCCACAGCAAGATATGGCACTTCCAGAGGCTTTAAAAAGGCTTTTTCCTGTTCCCACTGCTCTTGAGGAATATTCCTTGTAGAAGCATGCTTCTTTGCATTGGCAGTACGGGAAAGCCATTCTCCGGATTGTTGGTTCAATATGGGGGTGCTGATGTATTTTCTTCCCCTTAAAAAGTTGTACTTTATATACCTGATTACATTCTCGACCTTTCCCTTGCTTTGCGGATCTGCTTTGCGGCAAAAATGAAGACTAAAGCCCCGATAGGTCACATAACTCCTAAATTCTTCGGTTAATAAAAGATCTCCGTGGTTTTCACTAACCAGCATAAGTTTATCCTGATCATAAACCACTTGCTCTACAATCCCCATAAAAAAGATAAAACATTGTTCATGTGCATCAATCATAGCCCTGGCAGTGAATGGGCTGTCACGGTATACAACATATTTTTGCCGGGAAGCTGATAAGACCATGGCAAAAAAGTAAACTTTCTTTCGCGTACCTTCCTCTGTAGTCATATGATATTCTCCAAAATCAGCTTGTGCCTGTTTTCCAAAAGGAAGCTCTTCTACCTTTCCAAAATCCCTGTAATGGAATGACTTTGGGATATCGTAATTATTTCGAATGGTCAAAACATAGTTGAAAACAGTCTTTTCATTCACTCCGATAAGATCTTCAAATTGCTCTTTTAGCCAATCATGCACCTGTGCCGCTGAGGCATCAGGACACTCTTCAAGTCTTATACGAACAAAATCCTCGTATGGATCCAATCTCTTTTTGCGAGGTTGTTGGACATTTTTAAAGGTAAAGTATTCTTCTTCGCTCATATTTAAAATTTTTTTCACGGTTCTTCTGTCCAGTACCAGGAACCTTCCTATCCAGGCAGCACTGAAGCCTAATCTTTTAAATCGGTGTATCTCGTGAAACATGATTATTAAATCCATTAGTTTGCTCATAACGTTACGGTTTACAGGTTATAAAACCTGAAATAACCGAAAAATGTGGTTTCATTTAGGCAAAAGCCGCGGCTTTTGCCTAAATGAACAATCGTACTTTTATTGGAAAAACAGATGAAGGTTTTTAAATATGTACATGCTTAATTGCTAAAACCTGTACATCACTAATTGCTAAAACCTGTACATTCTTAATTGCGAAAACATGTACATTGTTATTTACCGATTACAATCGTGGCCTAGGCCGTTCCTATGGTGGTTAAAAAAAGAAAAGAGGCCAACATCTGACCTCTTTTCCAGTCACTAGAAATGAACCGCCCTTTATATTCAGTGACGCCGCATACTTCAGAGGGCAGGCGTGCCCCCACCCCACCGGAACTCTCACCAAGGGCAGGGAAGTATATGAAATGAAAGACTTACGGGATAATCATATCCTTAGCTCCGTAATTAACGCAAGGGGTAGGGGTCTGAAATAATTGAGTATCACGGCGGAACCCCGCTCCTAGTCAGGCTTGCAAAAAATCTGTTTTTCAAAGTTCCGTGTTTAAAATGTGAGGGGCGGCCGGAAAAGCAAATAAAAAAGCGACCGGCCCACCCCAATTACTTGCCTTTAAAGGTATCCAATGAATTTAACCTCAAGCTCTTTACAATAATTATTTAAAGCTGGCTTTCAGCGCTTGAACGAAATTAATCGTTTACATTTACATCGGAAATGTCCTTTCCGAGCTTTGCCTTTATCCTTTCAAGGTCATTTTTCATAATTGCGATTGACCTGTATATCTGCTTTTCAGGCAGGACCGGTTCAGGAAGTTGGCTGCTTATATAATTCACGAACTTCCATATTTCCTTCACATCATTGATATGGACCTCATATGGTTCATAAAGCGGATTAAGCGAATACAATATGAGTTTGCCGTCCTTTGCTATGTTGTTTTCGACGATCTTGAAGACGATGCCGTCGTTCATGGTCAGTACAACGCATGCCTTGCCGTCGGTAATGTTCCGCCAGTCCTGAAGGAACTCGCCGGTAACCCAGGATCCTTCGGGGATCGGGAGCATCGAATCGCCCTTGAGCTGGAAGGTCCTGTACTTCCTGTTATCTGAAAGGAACGGGAGCCTGAATACAGGCAGTTCGCCGATATACTCCGGATCGGCATAGCCGGTTGCATAGCCTGCCTTTGCCTTTTCGCCTACCAGCTCGATGTTCTCCCTGTTCTGCCTGTCGACCGTAGTAGCCAGCACTCTCAGATTGCTGCCCTTCACGTAGGCATCATATCCTCTTTCGAGCTCGCCCAGCTGGCTTTCCGACAACATGGTGATATCGATCTTCAGCAGGGTATCGATCGACATGTTGAAGTATCCGGAAAATGAGACCAGTATATCGATCCCCGGCTGGGCAACACCGTTCTCGTACCCGCTGAGGGTGGAGCGCTTGAGGTTCAGTGCCAGGGCTACTTCATCCTGGGTCCTGCCCCTCCTCTTTCTTAAAAATTTTATGTTGGAAGCGAAATACATGTTGAATATTGATTATATTGTAATCATAAAATTGATTAATTTTTAATCAAAACTAAGACTTATTTGTTATATACGCAAGAAAAAATGTAAAAAAATTTTCACATCTGTAAAAAAGAGTTACTGAGAATGCAGGGTAACATGAGAGATAAAGGAATAACAAAATGCTGATTGCAGGAAACACAGACAGATCAGTGCTGCATCTCGATCTCGATACGTTTTTTGTATCGGTCGAGAGGCTTAAGAACAGCAGGCTCAACGGCAAGCCGGTCATAATCGGCGGCATGTCGGACCGGGGTGTTGTGTCGAGCTGCAGCTATGAGGCAAGGAGATACGGGGTGAGTTCCGCGATGCCGATGAAGATGGCCAGGAACCTGTGTCCTGATGCGATTGTGATAAGGGGCGACATGGAGATGTACAGCAATTATTCAAACATGGTTACTGAAATAATTTCGGAACGGTCGCCTCTGTACGAAAAATCATCCATTGACGAGCACTACATCGACCTCACGGGGATGGACCGCTTCTACGGGTGTTACAAATGGTCGCACGAGCTCAGGCAGTGTATAATAAAGGAGACCGGACTGCCCATATCAATCGGGCTTTCGGTAAACAAGACGGTATCGAAGATCGCTGCGGGCGAAGCAAAGCCAAACGGCGAGATAGAGGTCGGAAAAGAGATAGTCCTCCCCTTCCTAGACCCGCTGTCGATAAGCAAGATACCGATGGTAGGCCAAAAGACTTATCACACCCTCCGCTCAATGGGCATCGCAACAATTTTTACCCTCCGCAACATACCTGCAGAGATGCTTGAAAAGGTGATGGGAAAGAACGGCATCGAGATATGGAAAAGGGCCAACGGGATCGACAGCACCCCGGTGATCAGCTATTCAGAACAAAAGTCAATAAGCACCGAACATACCTTCGAAAAAGATACCACCGACCTGGGACGGCTTAATCAGCTTCTGACAAGCATGGTCGAAAAAATTGCATATGAGCTGCGGCGGCAGGAAAAGCTGGCATCATGTGTAACCGTAAAAATAAGGTATTCAAACTTCGATACCCATACTCTTCAGAAACGAATACCATATACCGCCTTCGACCATGTCCTGACGGATGCGACCAAAGAGCTGTTCGCCAAACTATACCGGCGCCGTATGCTCATCAGGCTGATCGGGGTCAGGTTCAGCCACCTTGTAAGGGGAGTCCAGCAACTCGACATGTTCGACGATACTCCCGAGAAGGTCAGGCTCTATCTGGCGATGGACAATCTCAGGAACCGTTTCGGACGCGATGCTGTGCGGCGGGCTTCAGGAGTAATGACACGTACGGAAAGAGAGGAAAAGGCCCGCAAACAGCTCGAAAATGCCTTAAACGAGCAGAAAATGATGGAAGAAAGGCTCAAGGGATATATGATGTACGGATTTTAAGGCTGACAGTGCGTATAAAACAGCAACATGTACCTGAACTGCCACACATACTACAGTCTTCGCTACGGGACGATGTCCGTTGAACAGCTTGTACAGAAAGCAGTTGAAGCCGGTGCTGATGCCATTGCCCTTACCGATATAAACAATTCAACCGCCATACCCGAATTTGCCGGCGAAGCGGCCAAAAACAACCTTAAGCCGGTAGCAGGTATCGAATTCAGGGACGGCAACGACCTTCTGTATACCGGTATTGCACGAAACAACAAGGGACTCAGGGAGCTTAACGAATTCCTTTCAAAACATAATTTTGAAAATACCCCTCTTCCCTTCCCCGCCCCAGTATTTTCAGAATCGTTCATAATATATCCGCTTAAAAAAACGCCGGGAAGGAAACTGCTTTCCAATGAGCGCATCGCAGTGAAACCCGACGAGCTTACCAGGCTTGTAAGAATGCCGGCAAACGCTGACAGGAATTCCATGGTCCTCGTACAGCCTGTTACCTTCTCCGGGCCCGAAGATATTTCTATCCACAGAAGCCTGAGGGCAGTCGACAACAATATTCTTCTCAGTCACCTTCAGCAATCACAGTGCGCAGGCGAGGATGAATTCTTCAAACCGGCCGGGTTTGAAAAGCAGATCTCGTACGAATATCCCTGGCTGACGGCAAACACAGACAGGCTGCTCGATGATTGCTCGCTCGACTTTGACAGGGAAAGCATAAAAAATAAGAAGATCTTTTCAGCAAGCAGGTACGATGATAAACTCCTGCTTGAAAAGCTGGCCTGGGACGGCATGATCTACAGGTACGGGAAACAAAACAGCGAAGCAAAAAAGAGGATCCGGCATGAGCTCGAGATTATCGACAAGCTGGGGTTCTCTTCCTATTTCCTTATTACCTGGGATATAATAAGGTATTCGATGGCCAGAGGATTCTATCATGTGGGACGTGGCAGCGGGGCAAATTCTATAATTGCTTATTGTCTGAAAATCACCAATGTTGATCCTATTGATCTAAACCTATACTTCGAGCGTTTCATCAACCCGAAGCGTAGCAGTCCTCCGGATTTTGACATAGATTATTCCTGGAAGGAAAGGGACGAAGTGATCGATTACATATTCAAAAGGTACGGATACGGTCATACTGCCCTCCTGGGGACAATGAGCACATTCAGGGGAAAATCAATTGTGCGCGAACTCGGTAAGATCCACGGACTGCCGAAAGAGGAGATTGATTCACTTATCGACAATCCGGCTGCAGAAACAAACAGGAACGAGATTACCGATGTAATTTTCTCTACCGGGCTGAAGATAGCCGACTTTCCGAATATGAGAAGTATCCACGCCGGCGGCATACTTATATCAGAAGAGCCGATCACCTGCTACACTGCCCTTGATATGCCTCCGAAAGGCTTCCCTACAACCCAGTGGGATATGTATACCGCCGAGGAGATAGGCTTTGAGAAGCTTGACATTCTCAGCCAGCGGGGCATCGGCCATATACGCGAAAGCGCCGAGATAATAAAGAGGAACCGCGGGATTGATGTCGACATTCATGCCATCGGGAAATTCAAGAATGACCCCATCGTAAAGGAGTACCTTAAAACTGCCGAAACAAAGGGATGTTTTTACATCGAAAGCCCCTCTATGAGAGGGTTGCTGCAGAAGCTCAAATGCGAGGATTACCCGACACTCGTTGCTGCAAGCTCCATAATCAGACCCGGCGTTGCCAGGTCAGGAATGATGCGTGAATACATTTACCGGTTTCACAATCCCGGGAAATTCGGGTATATCCACCCTGTGATGAAGGAGCAGCTTGCTGAAACATACGGGGTAATGGTCTACCAGGAGGATGTACTTAAAGTGTGCCATCACTTTGCCGGCCTCGATCTGGCTGACGCCGATACGCTTCGCAGAGCAATGAGCGGCAAATACAGGTCAAAGCAGGAGATGCAGAGGATAGTCGACAAATTCTTCTCGAACTGCCGCGAAAAGGGTTACAGCGAAGAAATCACAAAGGAAGTCTGGCGGCAGATCGAGTCTTTTGCAGGTTATTCTTTTTCGAAAGCACACTCAGCTTCATATGCCGTCGAAAGCTTTCAGAGCCTTTACCTGAAAGCCCACTTTCCGCTTGAATTCATGGTTGCTGTAATAAATAACTTCGGGGGATTTTACAGAACATGGGTATACGTACACGAGGCAAGAAGGTACGGGGCAACCATCCAGCCGCCATGCGTCAACAAAAGCACATTCAAAACAACTATTTATGATACGGATATCTACATTGGTTTTATACATATTTCAGGGGTAGAGGAAAAGCTTGCCAGATCGATCGAAGAGGTCAGGAACCAGGATGGACCATACAGGGATCTGAATGATTTCATCGAAAGGGTCTGCCCGGGACTTGAACAGGTGATCCTGCTGATCAGGGCCGGCGCCTTCAGGTTCACCGGCAAGAAAAAAGCAGCCCTTCTGTGGGAGGCACACATGATGATGAACAAGGGCAGTCACGAGAATACCAGGCCGCTTTTCTCCCGGCCTGCGCGCAGTTTCACCCTTCCCGACCTCGAACACGGATCGCTTGATGATGCCTACGATGAGATCGAGCTGTTCGGATTTCCGGTCACAATAAGCTGGTTTGACCTGCTCGCAACGTCATTCCGTGGAGAAATAATGGCACGCGATATGATCGGGCATGTCGGAGAGAAGGTAAGGATGGTCGGACACCTTGTGACCATCAAATATATAAGGACTGTAAAAAACGAATGGATGAATTTCGGATGCTTTATAGATTCCACAGGCAATTTCTTTGATACCACCCACTTTTCACAGTCGCTTAAGAACTACCCGTTCAAGGGAAGCGGAACCTATCTGATCCTCGGTAAGGTCGTTGAAGAATTCGGGTTTCCGTCGCTTGAGGTTGAAAAGCTGGCAAAGCTCCCGGTAAAACCGGACAAAAGATATTGAAAACCTTTTATATCAGCATTTCACAGGTTCTCCTCCTCTTCCCGTGCAGCCCTGAAAGCAGAAGCATCCGACAACAGCGACATTTTTCTAAAACCGCTTATCCAGAAATAGATGAATACCGGAACGAAAAGGGTCATCAGCAACGGTGTATCTCCCATCAGAAGAAAATCGTATATCCCGTGAAAGAGATAAGGCATCAGAAATGCAAGGGCAAGGTAGAGGTTCCGGTACCCTGCACTGAAACGGGCCAGCGCGAAGTAATAACCCATGGCAACACCGAATAACGCATGTGCAGGGACTGCTGTCAGGGCCCGGAGAACTCCCACACCGGCCCCTTCCGAAAACACATACAGGATATTTTCAATGCCTGCAAACCCAAGAGCAATGTACACTGCGTAAACAATGCCGTCAAACCGTTCATTGAAATTCCTGTCATTACGGAAGAAAATATAGAAAGCCAGGAATTTCAGACCCTCTTCAGTCAGGGCCGCCACCACAAAAGCAGTATAAGCAGCATAACCCAGGCCTTCGGCATTGCTGTAAAACTGAGTCAGAAATTTTTCAATCAGTACTGCAGGTAATACAATTAAAACACCTGCTAATAAGGCTTTTAAAAGAATAGAAAATGGCTCCTTTTCATACTTGTCGCGACAATAGACGTACAGTGCAATGATAAAAACGGGAGCAAGCGAGATAAAAAGAGGATTCGTTATCATAGGTTAAGTATATGTAGTTTCATACCTGATAATCAGAATTGCTGTCTTTTGCCATGGTTCATTAATCATCTTTACGGAACATTGCCGGTCTGCCTCGAAGCTTTCATTACGCCCTTTATCGACCGTATCTTTCTGATAATCCCGTAAAGTACATCATTATTCGGCACAAGGATATTCAGGATGCCTTCGAACATACCCTCGTCCATTTTGTAGGTGAAATTCCTGATACTGACTGTATAATTTGCGATGATGTCTGCTATCTTGTTGCTTATGCCTGCATCATCAACACCGCTCACTTTGATGGTTGCCAGAAAGGTAGGGGCATTCTTCATATTTGTCCATCTGGCGACAACGACCCTGTACGGAAAGTGCGACAGCATATAATGTGCATTCGGGCAGTTTGCCCTGTGGATTTTTATTCCTTCTGAAATGGTCACGAACCCGAAAATATGATCTCCGAATACCGGATTGCAGCATTTTGCAAGCCGGTAATCAAGCCCTTCGACTTTATCTTCAATCACCAGGAAATCTGAGTACTGGTTGCCCGCAAATTCGCTCACTTCCTTTTCGATCTCAGGAGCACGATTATCGGTGGCCACAGTGTCGGCCTTAAGGATGGCTTCCTTGATTTCAAGGAGGTCAATCTTTTCTGATTCTATCAGGGAATAGAGATCCTGTGCGGTTTTCAGGTTATAGTGGCTCAGCAGCTTTTGTATCAGGGTATCGGTATAAGGTATCTTCCAGTTTTTGAGCCGGCGGGTAAGCATCTCCTTTCCTTCAGCAGCAGCCGTCGATTTCGCGGCATTCAGAAGCTGTTTGATCTTGGTTTTGGCCTTTCCTGTGACAACAAATGAGAGCCAGTCCTGCTTTGGTTTCTGCGTTTTGGACCTCATTATCGAGACATGGTCCCCATTATGCAGAGCATATCTGATAGTAACATTCTTTCCGTTGACCTTTGCACCTACGCACGATGCCCCCACTGCAGTATGAATATCGAATGCAAAATCAAGTACAGTTGCACCTGCAGGCAACTGCCTCAGTTCACCTGTTGGAGTGAATACAAAAACCTCATCGGTATAAAGACCTGATTTTACCTGGTCGAGAAAAGCCCTGTCCTCTTTTTCTGACGATTCAAGTATTTCACGCATTTTCGAAAGCCATGTATCAAGGCCTCCTTCTCCCTTCAGGCCCTTATACTTGAAGTGCGCTGCCAGGCCTTTTTCAGCAATCTCATCCATCCTTACGGTCCTGATCTGTACTTCGATCCATTTTCCCCTCGGACCGATCACAGTAGTATGGAGAGATTCATAGCCGTTCGACTTGGGAACTGAGATCCAGTCCCTCAGCCGGCTCGGATTTGGCTGATAGAGATCAGTCACTATTGAGTAAACCCTCCAGCAATCGGATTTTTCATTTTCAGGTGTGCTTTCAATAATGATCCTGACAGCAAAAAGATCGTAAACTTCATCAAATTCAATTCCCTGCTTTTTCATTTTAAGCATGATGGAATGAATCGATTTGGTCCTGCTTTTTATTGTGAACTTAAAACCCTGCTTTTCAAGACTTTCGTTCAGCGGCGCAGAGAATTCCCTGATAAGCTTATTTCGTGAGGCGGTGGTCTGCTTAATCCTGCTGTCTAAATATTTATATTGTTCAGGCTCAAGATATTTGACTGCGAGATCCTCCATCTCCGACTTGATGTTGTAGTAACCAAGCCTGTGAGCAAGAGGCGCATAGAGGAAATATGTCTCGGAAGCCATGGGTAATCGGTCCTTTTCCGATGCATTGTCAAGGTTACGCATGTACTCAAGCCGTTCAACAAGCTTTATGAGTATCACTCTCACATCATCAGCCAGGCTCAGCAATAGCTTCCTGAATGTCTCTGCCTGATAGGAAGCCTGTCGTGAATCGACCCCTGTGATCCGCGAAAATCCGTGCAGTATCTCAACTACCTTACTGCCGAATTCCTTCTCAAGCTCGTCAGACTCAATATCAAGTCTGTCGTACGAATCATGGAGGATTGCAGAGATAATTGAGGTCATGCCAAGCCCCATCTCCCCTCCGATAATCGCTGCAACTGAAAGGGCATGCAGGATTTCAGGTTCACCAGTCAGGATAAGCCTGTCACCGCATGCCTTTGAAGCAAGCTCAAATGCATGTTTTATCTTCAGGTCGTCGCCCGGTTCTAAAGAATTCCTGGCTGACCGAAGTAGATTAGAATAGGCTCTGTTTAGCTTTTGTATTTCCAAATTTCTCTGCTCCCTGCTTAATTTGCCTTATGAAATTAAACAATTAACAGCCATTTTGGTAGTATCAGAAGATGAATATTTTTATAATCGAACCATCAGCCCTCCTTTTAGGGCTTATTCTTTTCAAGGTTATCAAGTTCGCCAAGCTCATCAATCCCGGTGCTTTTCGAAAGCTCAGATATGGTCTTCAAATCCATTTCACCGCGGATTGAAATAAGGGTGTTGCCCGAGGTTCCTCCGGTAATTACAAGCAGCTCGGTAATGACGTTACCCTTCTGCTTTATAAGGAATTTGGTTGTCTCGCCTGCATCTTTTACAGCCATCAGCTCCTCATACTGTGAAAGATCGAGCTTGCTGCTCAGTTCCCTGTAAAAGTTTACCTCGAGGTTAAGCAGCGAATCTTCGACCGTAAGGATCCTTATCGACTTTATCCTGTTTACAATGTCGCTGCCACTGGTATTCTTTTCATCCTTTGGGACAAACATACCAAGGAGCTTACTTGAAATGTAGACTGTTGTAAAGCCTTTCCTCTCAGAATACTTGTCGAACATCTGATCAATCGGATTGGTTTGTGCATATGTCAGCGAAAACAAGCAGACCGAGGCAGCTATAAGAATAAATTTCTTCATGTCTATTTATTTTTGGTATTACTTTTTTCAATTTCACTAATATTCTTCTCCATCCTGCCCAGTTGATCGAGGGGCTTCAGGTTCTTTTCAATGACCGCCGACGGCTTGTTCAGGGCATTAATGCTCTTTTCGGTGTAATCGTTGATCATGCCAACAGGCTTAAGTGCGTTTGTTCCCTCATTCAGACTGACCGAGATATCGTAAAGTACTTTCATTGTCTCGGCATAGGCAATACGTGGATCAGAATAAGTATCGCGTGGCTCCTGTTTCTTTGTCAGAAAGAAGTAAGAAGCAACCAGGATAAGAAGGCCTGCTGCAATCCCGGTGATAAGGGAGATCCTGCCCTTTCGCGACAACGAATGGATGCTGTCGCCCCGAAGGGCCGATGAAATGATCTTATCTTCAAATCCTGCCGAGGGCTCAGGTATTTCCGATGCACCGAGGTAGTAAACAAATATTTCCTTGTCCGGCTTTAGCTCATCAGGAACAGGGCCCTGGCTGAAAAAGTTCTTCAGGGCCTGTTCCTCCTCCGGCGTTGTTGCCGCTTCATAGTACTTCTCCAGAAGCTTTTTTATTTCCTCCGCGTTCATATGTATATTTAATAAATTCATTTCTGACTGTTTTTCGTGCCCGCGACAGGTTCACCCTTAATGTATTGACGTTCTGACCGGTCATCCCCGCTATCTCTTCATAGGAAAAACCTTCGATATCCCTGAGCTGAATCACATCCCTGTAAATTTCAGGCAGTTCCCCGATTATTCTGCCCATGATCGTGCTGGTTTCCATCCGCACCATCAGATCATGGGGAGAAAGTTCCCGGGATCCGGTATCCGGCTCCTTTTCGAGGCTGTCAACCCTCCTGAACTTCCTTACCTGATCGATGCAAAAGTTTTTTGTCATTGTAGTTGCCAGCGCCTCAATGCTGTTATATTCGCCGAGCTTTGAGTTCATTTGCCACAGCTTCAGCATCACCTCCTGAACAGCATCCTCCGCGCCGCCCTGTTCCTTAAGGATCCGGTATGCATATCTATAGAGTTTCCTGCTCAGTTTCCTTACAAGTTCATTGAAATCGGCCAGCGTCATCCGGCATTAAGCATTGATTGTTACAGGCAAATATAAGCACATATTCAATTAATTAAGATCTGATGTCAGATCCTTTCCATGATCCTTCCTCATTTCCGACGAGAAATCCTCAGCTTCCTGGAAAGTCATCTTTCCCCTGACCTGGATCAGAAGATTGTCTTCCCCGCCGCCTACGAGAAGGAATTCCCTGACAGTATTACCTTCTGTTTTGACGAGCATCCTCAGATCCTCATCTGAATTCTTTATGCGCATGTATTCCTCATAATCTTTGACATTAAGGTCCTTCATCACAAGGTCATAAAAGTTTTCGACCTTCAGACTTTCATCATCCTGTACCAGTATCCGCACTTCAGTAACTTTTCCGGGCCAATGCTCTTTCTCGTCCGACCTGAACATCCTGAGAAGGTTCCCGTTAACAGTTACGGTAACAAATCCATCTTTGCCGGCATATTTCCTGAAAAGATCATCAATCGATCTCTGGGCATAGAGTGCAGGAATAATTGCAAGGAAAACCAGGGTCCATAATAGTTTTTTCATTCTGATAAATTTTAAGATTTCACGTTGGTTCATTTACCAGCATGACGAAGTTCTGCGGGATTCATTACAGGAAAGTGAAGAAATATTTTCGGTGGAGAAACTTGAAGGGATTAGTGCGGCGTAAGGCGTGCGGCTTGCGGCGTGCGGCTTGCGGCGTGCGGTGCGGATAGAAAGATAAAAAGTCGGCAGTGGATAGACCTGCACGACCTGCACGACCTGCACGACTTTATTTCAGCGGGGAATCGGGCTCCTTTGACAGGTCATAATAATATGCCCGGTCTACCACATCAGGAATGATCCTCTGTAACAGAGCCGTCAGCCGGCCATCCCATGTAAGGAGCTTATTTCTCTTTTTCTTTTTGATACCCAGGAGGACCCATCTGGCAACATATTCGGGAGGCTTGAGTTTTTCTTCGTTCCGCGGCGATTCACCCTGTTCGTTTCCATCAGCAGTAAGGGCATGTAACCTGATCTCGGTTGATGTAAACCCGGGGGCAATGATCATGACATGCAGGCCCTTCTTCAGGTTTTCAATCCTGACAGTCTCAAGGAAACCGTGAATTGCGAACTTTGAGGCTGAATAACCTGTGCGTCCGGGCAGGCCATGGAA
>JBAVOD010000378.1:0-4675 GCA_049691735.1 Bacteroidales bacterium | reverse complement strand
GATTCCTTTATCGATTAAAAAAGATGTGTACAAAGAGTAGCCCCCTGCGAGGGGGGCAAATGAGTGCCTTTATCTGGCTCCCCTATCCCAGAGTAGCAACCATCACTGCCTTGATTGTATGAAGTCTGTTTTCGGCTTCATCAAAAACGATCGAGTGAGGCGACTCAAAAACATCCTCTGTGACCTCGAGACCGTCGAAACCAAATTTCTGGTAGATCCCCTCCCCTATTTTTGTATCACGGTTATGGAATGCAGGCAGGCAATGCAGGAATTTGACATTCGGATTCCCGGTCTTCCCGACGACTTCCATGTTGACCTGATATGGCATCATCAGCTTTATCCTTTCTTCCCAGGCAGAATCCGGTTCGCCCATCGAGACCCAAACGTCAGTATACAGGAAATCAACCCCTTTTACAGCTTCATCCACATTATCGGTAATATTGATCTTTGCCCCGGTCTCTTTTGCAATGTTCCTGCAGACATCAACAAGTTCTTTACCCTGCTGGAAAGCTGAAGGAGCTGCCGTCCTGAAATCAATCCCCATTTTTGCGGACCCCACAAGAAGTGAGTTGGCCATATTATAACGGGCATCGCCCAGGTAGCAGAGCGACAATTCATTAAGAGGCTTGCCTGAAAGCCCTGTCATAGTCATGAAATCGGCAAGTATCTGCGTGGGATGGAACTCATTTGTAAGTCCGTTCCAGACCGGTACTCCGGCATACCTGGCAAGTTCTTCAACAATCTCCTGACCAAAACCGCGGTACTCAATCCCGTCGTACATTCTTCCAAGGACCCGGGCAGTATCTTTCATTGATTCTTTCTGGCCTATCTGTGAACCACTGGGCCCTAGGTATGTAACATGTGCTCCCTGGTCGTATGCCGCAGTCTCAAATGCACACCTTGTCCGTGTTGAGGATTTTTCGAATATAAGTGCAATGTTCTTTCCTTTAAGGAGCTGTTGCTCGGTTCCTGCATATTTGGCTTTCTTCAGTACGTCTGCAAGATCAAGGAGATACTGTATTTCTTCAGGTTTGAAATCGAGAAGCTTCAGAAAATTACGGTTTCGTAGGTTGTAAGGCATTTTTTTAAGATAAAAGTAAGATGATACAGGGTTTAAGTAACCGGATGGTAAAAATAATAAATTTAAGTCTCGTATGTCTTTAAAATGATGAATTTCGGCAACCTTATCTGCCCCTCCCTGGCCCTCCCCACAGGCTAATGCCGGTTTTCGTATTCCATTGTGATTTTGGAGCCGAATTTCCTGTCGGCAAGGTGAAATGCTTCGGTAATAACGCTCATCCGGCCACCGTTCCTGATAAAATTCAGGCAGGCTATTATCTTGGGCTCCATGCTTCCCTTAGCAAACTGTCCTTCATTCAGATATTTAAGAGCATCGGCATAGTTCAGGAATTCCTTTATTTCCTGATCTGGCTTTTTGTAGTTGATATAAATATAGGGCACATCGGTCAGGATGTAAAACTCGTCAGCACCTATCCGGGTGGCAAGCAGCGATGATGCCAGGTCTTTGTCAATGACAGCTTCAGCAGGTCTTACATCCTTTTTTTCATCAATATAGACCGGAACGCCCCCGCCACCGGCTGCTATCACGATATTGCCCTTCAGGGCCAGGTCACGGATAATGTCTTTATTCGTGATGTCAACCGGAGCCGGAGAGGGCACTACCCGTCTGAATCCGCCCTCGGCCTTCACTTCCTCTTTAAAGATCCAGCCCTTTCTTCCTGAAAGCGTTCCGGCTTCATCCTTCGTATACATCTTGCCGATTCGTTTCTGGGGATCGTTGAATGCAGGATCATTCCTGTCAACAATAACCTGGGTTACCAGGCAGATCACGTTCTTCAGGATGCTGTGTCTGTTAAGGACATTCCTGAACATCCGTTCGATCATATAACCGATCCCTCCCTGCGAATCTGCAACACATATATCGACAGGCATCTGGGCTATGTTATAAAGTTGTTCTCCGGCATCGTTCCTCATAAGTATGTTACCTACCTGTGGGCCATTCCCATGAGTGATCACGAGGTTGTAATCTTCGTTCAGCAGGAACACAAGATTTTCAAGGGTGAGGGTGGTATTTTCTTCCTGCTCCTCAATGGTCCCTGCCTGGTTTCCTCTGAGAAGAGCATTCCCCCCAAGCGCAACTACTGCAAGTTTCTTTCCCATCGTTAAGTAAAAAGTATATTGATATTTGACGTTGCCACCTTTTAATGCAATGATCGGTTAAGGGTGGTTGTTCAAATAGCAAAGCTACCTAATTCAACAATTTTGTTATTAATGCGTTCCCCTGCAACAAATACAAAAAATATGTTTAATAACATATTATCGTGTTCCCGGCATAATTAAGTGGCAGTCAGGCCTCATTTTAAAAAAATGGTTACATTTGAGGTTTCAATAAAATTACCATTTGATCAGATCGGCATATACCTTCCTTATTGCAATAGCCTTTCTTATTTCGGGGATTTCCTGTTCGGAGAAGAATGGCCGGCATTTCGACCAGGGCGAGATCGATTATGATGTTCAGTATACAGGGCATGTTACGCTCCTGCCCAGGGAACTGATGCCCCGCAACCTTATATTTTCATTCAAGGACAACAAGACACTCTATGAACTGGTCTCTCCATTTGGTAATTCAGGAATTATCAACCTCAACAACCCTGAGAAAGGCATACACGATTCCTATCTCAGCATGTTCACAATAAGATATTATTATCCCTCAAAGCCCGGCGAGATGTTCCCCGGTTTTGAGGCCATGCAGGGAATGGAAATTCGCAGGACACTTAAAACGACTGAAATAATCGGCTTTAAATGTAAAAATGCCGAGGTCACGTTTCCCTCTGACAGGAGCAAGATCTACAATATATGGTATACTAATGAGATACCTGTCAAAGATCCCAATGCTTCAACACCTTTCAGCGAAATTGACGGAGTACTGCTGCGCTTTTTCTTTTTCATTGGAGAGTCTGAGTTCCAGTTCAGGGCTGAAAATATCTATCATAAGGAAATTCCGGACAAGCTCTTTGAGCGGAGGCAAAAATTCCAGCGTGTCTCAAAAGCCGATATCAATAAATTCATTAACAAAATGGTAAGCCTGTAAAAGGAGTCTCATTCAACCGATCACAGGGCCAGCCCAAATATCACACGCGAAATCTCACAATTCCGCACCCTGAATCCTCACCAGTGAATCGTCTTAAATTATTACCTTTGGATGTTTTTGAAATCCTGATGATCCCTGACACAATATGAAGACTGCAAAAGAAGGAGGTAAAAAGGGAACTGGTAAGAAGTCAAAATCCAGGCCTTTTTTTACTGACGAAAGAATCAAGTTCATCTTTGGAGTACTGCTTGCCGGATTTGCGCTCTATCTCCTGCTGGCATGTGTTGCATATCTTTTCTGGTGGAAGACCGACCTGAGCCTTTCGGACTCCCAGGTGATCTCCGGGGCTGACATCAATGTCAAAAACTGGTCGGGCAAAAGCGGGCATTACCTCGCCAAGATGATCATAGGATTCGGCTTTGGTTACGGGGCATTTTTTATTCCGCTCATTATCGGAGCAATCGGTCTTTACCTGCTGAACTTTCCGAAAATAAACCTCCTGAAGCTTGTCGCGAAATTTGCGCTGGCAGCAATCATTATTTCCCTTATCCTTGGTTTCATATTCGGCAAGGCCGACGGATACCTCGGGGGCGGGCCGGGAGGAGCACAGGGGTATAACATCACAAAATGGCTTAATTCATTTTCAGGCAAGATAGGCACCGGGATAATACTGACTCTTCTTACTGCCGGTTACCTGGTCTTTGCGCTGAAATTCAAGCCGGAAACATTCACAAAGAAGATCCCATCAGCAGTAAAAAGCGTAATTCCGGGCATGAAATCCGTTAACGATCCTTACGGGCCGGATGAAGCTACTGAAAATCCCGATGTCCGGGAATCTGAAGACGAGGAAGCTGAAAACTCGCCGGAGGAAAAACCTGACGAAGAAATTGAGTTCACCATAAAACGCACCTCACAGTTTGATGATGTCCCCCCCGTGCTGCATCGCGGTTCGATAATCCATGAGCTTGGTAAGGACAATCCTAAACCGGCTGAGAATACAGTGTCGATCGAAATAAACAAGCCCGAGGTCAGGGATCTTCTTCCGGCCGATGAGGTTGAAAGGATCATGGAAGACTATGATCCAAGGCTTGACCTTTCGCGCTACAAATTCCCTCCTGTTTCGATACTGAAAGAACACAAAGCCGATACAAGCTTCGACAATAATGAGGTGTTCGAGAACAAGGAGAACATAATCAAAACGCTTGGTGACCACAAGATTGCTATAAGGCAGATATCCGCTACTGTTGGTCCGACGGTAACTCTCTATGAAATAGTGCCTGAGCGGGGTGTCAGGCTGGCGCGCATCAAATCGCTCGAGAACGACATAGCCCTGAACCTGTCGGCGCTTGGGATCCGGATCATAGCACCGATCCCGGGAAGGGGAACCGTTGGGATCGAAGTGCCCAACAAGAAGCCTGAGATCGTCTCCATGAGGTCACTGATAATGTCAAAGGCGTTCCAGGAAGCGAAATTTGATCTGGCCCTGGCACTTGGAAGAACAATAACGAACGATCCGTTCATAGTTGACCTTACAAAAATGCCTCATCTCCTGGTTGCAGGATC
>JBAVOD010000377.1:0-3857 GCA_049691735.1 Bacteroidales bacterium | reverse complement strand
TCCAGAGGAAAATACTTTCTGATGAGATTAACCCGGATGTGACAAAAATACCCCAGGTGTGGTGCCTGTATAAGGAGGTTCAGGATTACTACAATGCCGGTATGCGTGTGCCCGACGATGTGACTTTGCTTTGGGCAGAGGATAACTGGGGAAACATCAGGAGAGTGCCCACTCCCGAAGAACGGACCAGAACCGGAGGGGCAGGGATTTACTATCATTTTGATTACCATGGCGGACCCCGGAGCTACCAGTGGATAAACACAAACCCTATTTCTAAAATCTGGGATCAGATGTCTCTCGCAAAACAGTATGGTGCCGACAGGATCTGGATTGTTAATGTCGGTCATTTCCGGGGCTATGAATTTCCGATTGAATACTTCCTTTCCCTGGCATGGGACACTAAAGCTCATACAGCTTCTGACATGAAAGGTTTTACGGAAAGGTGGGCTGAAAGGACGTTCGGTCCCACCTGCCCTGAAGAAATTGCCGATATCATATCGACATTCACGATGTACAGTGGCCGCCGCACACCTGAGCTGCTTGCTCCGTCAACTTACAGCCTTGTAAACTATGGAGAAGCAGAAAAGATCGTAAAAGACTTCAGTACACTCGACGAAGAAGCTGAAAAAATAAATGATCTTCTGCCTGTTGAAATGCACGATTCATTTTATCATCTGGTCCTGTTTCCCGTTAAAGCCAGCTCGATCGTTAACGAATTGTATTTCACTGCAGGAAAGAATGCACTTTATGCCAGACAGGGAAGGGCATCAACCAATGAAATGGCTGATAAGACCGAAATGCTTTTCAGGGCCGATACAAGCCTGATGGGCTATTACAACCACAAGTATGCTGGCGGCAAATGGAATCATTTTATGGACCAGACTCATCTCGGATACCGAAGCTGGGCTGACCCCCGTGTAAACAGTCTGGATGCCGTGCACCTTACCAGGATCCAGGTTCCTGATACCGCTGATATGGGTATAGCATTGGATGGTTTGGAAAAAGTATGGCCCGGCGCAACCGAAACTGCTGTTCTTCCTTCATTTGATGTCTTTAACAGACAGGAAAGATACTTTGAGATCTTTAATAAGGGAAGTCATCCTTTCTCATTCTCAATTACATGTGACAAACCCTGGATACTTCTGAAGGATACCGAAGGGTCAATAACCACCGAAAAACGAATTACTGTAAATATCGACTGGAAAAAACTTCCTGCCGGAAAACAAAGCGCGATCATTACGATCACGGGCACCGGCAAGGAGGTTAATGTAGGCGTGACAACATTTAACCCTGACCTTCAGCAGCAAGGTGTTATTAAAGGATTTGTTGAGGCTGACGGATACATTTCAATGGAAGCGGAACATTACACTTCGATAAGCAACACAACTGACAGGCAATGGGAGAAGATTGAAGACTATGGCAGGACACTTTCAGGAATGCGTGCAACGACGTTTACTGACGCCCCTTCGGCTATCCCGGGGAAAAATTCCCCTTGTCTTGAATATGGGATGAATCTCTTCTCTTCAGGAGAAGCCGGCATAAGGATCATCCTTTCGCCAACCCTTAATTTCCTCCCGGACAGAGATCTTAAGATCGGATTGTCATTTGATGATGAAGATCCCCGGACAGTTGTGGTTGTTCCAAAAGATTTCAATGCTATGAACGGCAACAGGGATTGGGAACAGACAGTGAGGGACAACGCAAGATTTATCGATTTGAAGCAGATTATCACAGCACCCGGGTACCATACTCTTAAAATCTGGATGATTGATCCCGGTGTCGTAATTGAAAAAATCGTAGTCGATACCGGAGGTGTCAGGCCCAGCTACCTTGGTCCGCCAGAGAGCTATGGGTCCTTTCAAAAATAGGTAAAGGCCGGTGTTATGGCAGATCTCTGATAGTCGACGAATGCATATCCTCCGGGCTAATTGCCAGTTAAATAAGGATCATTTAAAAGTATAGGGGCTTTTGTCAATCTTCAACATTTTAGCGACAGCCCCATAATCACTTACATCTACCATTCCTTTTAAGGTTGCCAGGGGAAGCCCTTCTATGATCAGCACTTTAAACGACATAATATTCCCGGGAGCAGAAGTATTGTTTACTCCTTCGAAAACTTCTTTATAGAGTAAATCAATACTTCCAACATAAACATCAAAGTCCAGATAAAGGGTTAAAGAATTATCCACATAAGTATAAGGCAGCATATTAAAACTTTTCGGGTCAATCTCAATTAACCTGTATACAAGTACAGCTCCGTTGTAATATATGTCTTCAGTTATTTCAGGTACATCAATTGATACATCATATCCGTTCAGATCTCCTACCCATTCGGAAGGATCAATATCATAGATGACTGAATGGGTGTAATTTATTCCGTCTATACCATTTAGGCCATCTTTTCCCATAGGTCCTTCAGGCCCGATACACTGTGTGAACATTACCATAAAAAGTAAAAATGGACAAATTTGGATTGCCTTTCCTGTCAATAGTAATTTATTTGTTTTCATTTTGTTAAGGTTTGAGGTTACTATTCATAGATCAATAATCATACCACAGATTTTGAACCAAATGTTTTATATCCAGGCAATGTGTTCTTCTGCTATTTTCTGTAAAGAATCTTTACTTGCTTTTACGGCTGCCTTCGCTTTCCTGTTGTAATAACCTTTAAAAAGAAAATTCTCTTTGGCTGCATTCATATTTTCATTTCACCTGGGAATAAACATTCTGGTCGACATATAGGCAAAGAATAATCCAAAAAGACAAAGCACTGCACCCAGACTTTTGATGAACACAGATATAATCCTGATATTGATTAGTTGCCGGAATCGTACAATCATTAATGACAGGAGGTAAAACCAAATTATGCTTCCAAAAGCAATGAAGAATGCATAGCAAATGCTGATTATCAGATGAAAATATGCGGGGTATTTGGTTTGGTCTTCCTGATGATCCTTTCTTTTGAGTTTTTTAAGATTATTAAAATGGTCAATTGACAAAGCTTTCGGGTTATCTGTTTTCCCACCTTTTATAATACTTATTTCATTTACATTATTGTCCATTTTTCCTCCCAGACCTCCTGTGTGTATACCCAGAGATGTTATTAACGAAATCACGAAAAAGGATGATGTCAGAACTCCGATAAATAGAGTCGGATTAAGGAAGTTGATCAAAAATCCGGTATAAAAAGCTCCCCTTTCTTTCTTTTTAATCTTTTCAGTAAGATGGCTTGTTTCTTCGATATTTTCAATATTAATGTTTGTTCTTATAATCCTGTATCCCAGATAGATAAAAAATATTGAACCAGCTGCAAATATATAAGGGATGGCCGGTTTGTAGAAAGAAAAAAGTTTTGTGAAACCGAATACCGCAATTAAAACATAAATAAAATCTGCTATAGAGGCCCCTATGCTCACTAAAATACAATAACGCAGTCTCCCCTTGAGTGCATTGGAGGTAATAAGGATACTTATAGGACCTGCAATCGGCATGGAGAAAATAAAGCCTGCCAGCAGACCTGCAACAGATACGGAGATAATACTTTCTATCACGATACACTTACATTCAACTTTCCACTTTCCCCTGCATAAGCATGTCGAGGGCATCGTTGAACGACCCTGCCGGAGTTATTTTTCCTGAGTTAACAAAGAAGATCTCGTCGGCGTTTTCAATAGTATTCAGCCGATGAGCTATGATTACCCTTGTGGTCGATGCCGGAAGATTTTTAAGAATTGATTCCAGTTGCTGCTCGGTAACCGTATCAATATTTGCCGTTGCTTCATCAAGAATGAGAAGCTCAGGCTTGCGTAAAATAGCCCTCATGAAAGCAATAATCTGTTTTTGACCAAGACTTATCC
>JBAVOD010000376.1:0-4046 GCA_049691735.1 Bacteroidales bacterium | reverse complement strand
ATATAGATATCTGTTATCCCGTTCTTTACCGCCGATAAAACGATCCTTGATCCTTCGGGTGAGTAGGAGAAATCAAGCACCTTGTCGAAATAAAGGAAGTTCCTTTTTTCAGTTTTTTTCTCGTCAATCCTGTAGAAGTATATCACCATCCCGGCCTTTTCCTCGTTCAGGTAGGTCAGGATCCTTCCGCTGGGATGCCAGGCAAGTACCGGATATGTGTTGTCAACTTTATGCTCATATTTTGGTTCTGCCCTGAAAATTATCCTCATTTTGCCGGTTGTCTGATCATAAAGCCAGATCCTCTTGCGACCCCAGTCGTTCGTCACGTATGCCAGGTATTTGCCATCAGGACTTACTTTCACCTGCTGGTAGCTCTGTTCCTTTTTTGAACGCTTTATAACGCTCTCATCGTCAGGAAGGTTATTTGACAATGAATACTCCTGCTTATAAAATTCACGCCATTCTTTTTCAAGCTCCTTAAGTTTAACCCCCAGTACATAAAGGAATCCCTCGTCTACGTTCTTGTAGACTTTGGTTAGATATACAATGTTGGGAATAAGGGCATCGCCGTATTTTTTGCCGATGAATCTCCAGAACGACTGCCCGCCATATACTGCTTCATCGCCTTCGAGGTATCCCAGCTTCTTGTATCTGCCCGATTTCATCCCGTCCCTGACCCTGTTCTCAACATCATAATTCCAGCCGAATGAAACATAGCGGACCAGACCTTTTATATACCATTCAGGCATATATATTACTGATGAACTTGCGACGCGATCCTTAAAGTCGGCATTGTAAAGCATTTCGTTGATGATGACCTCGGTGATGGACTGGGTGATCTGATTCTCGTACGATTTGTGATCGCCTTCATAATAAAGCATCACCTTGTTCTTGATAATCCGGCTGAATCCACCCGTATTATAGGAGTCCTCGTCGAAGGTCACCAGCCCGATATTGGACTGACGGAATTCATTGTTCTTGTTATAGATAACGAAGATCATCCTTTTCTCGAGAGTATAGTCGAAAAAATCCTCAATCTGCTCAAGCTTTTTTGCAGCATATTCAGCGGTAAACTGAGCAAGGTCACGACCATATTCATTGAAGTAACAGTCAAAGTCGGGAAACCTGTAGAACTGCCAGTAGAAGTTGTAATATTGCACCTTGCTTTTACCGAAAGACATTTGCAGACCGTTATAGAACTGACCCTCAGTATTAAGACACAATATGCTCAGGATGATTACGATCAGCAGTTTATTAATTTTCCTCATCGTTAATATTTTCGGGAAGGTTAACGGATTTTAATTCATCAAAATCTATTCCAATAATTCCTGGTCAGGAGACAAAACTAAGATATTCCTGACTAAAATAAGTAATAAGGTCAAACTTTATTAACTTTGTCGCTAACATAAAACATTGCTGAGATAGCGTTTGTTTTTGACTTGCTGGCAGCACAACTTAAAATAAACTTGTCATATATACGTTTTATTTTACATCAATAAGCTATTATAAGTTAATTAGCTGATTAACAGGCAATAAAAATTTCTTAAAATGAAAAGATCTTTTTTAATTGTATCGCTGGCTCTATGGGGAGTTAGCATATTCGCTCAACCAATGATGAAAGTATCATCCTCACAGCATGATTTCGGCAAATTCAAGGAAGAAGCCGGCAAGCAGAAATATAATTTCACAGTGATGAATACCGGCGATCAGCCTCTTGTGATACAGAATATAGTTGCCTCGTGCGGATGTACAACCCCCGAATGGACCAAGGGGCCCATTGCGCCTAAAGGCACAGGGCAGATAACCGCTATTTACGACCCTGCAAACAGGCCGGGTATTTTTAACAAAACGCTCTCAGTCTACACAAACTCAAAACCTGAAGTTGTAACGCTTATAATAAAAGGCGAGGTTGTTCCCCGTGAAAAGACCGTAGAGGAGTTGTTCACTTTCCCGGTGGGTCCGGTCAGATTTGAAAGCAATCACCTGGCTTTTACAAATGTGAAGAAGAATGAGAAGAAGATCAGGGTGATGCAGATAATCAACACCTCAAGTGCTCCGGTTAAGGTTGGCTTTGAAAATGTGCCTGCACACCTGGCTCTTAAGGTAAGCCCCGAAACACTTAAACCCGGGCAGAAAGGTGTAGTCGAAGGAACATATGATGCAACAAAGAACAACGCCTGGGGTAATACAAGCGATATGGTAAAGGTGTTAACGAACGGGCAGGTCCAGCCTAATCTCTATTACTATGTATCGGCAAATCTGGTAGAGGATTTTTCAGGTCTTTCAAAAGAGGAGCTCGAAAATGCACCGGTATTCAACCTTGCAGCTACAACTGTGGATCTTGGAAAGATAAAGGGAGCCACAGCCAATGAAGTCGAATTCAAATTTGCGAACAGTGGCAAAAGGGATCTTATAATCAGGAATAT
Source organism: Bacteroidales bacterium (assembly GCA_049691735.1). Lineage (GTDB taxonomy): Bacteria > Bacteroidota > Bacteroidia > Bacteroidales > VadinHA17 > LD21. The sequence goes on along the minus strand of JBAVOD010000376.1, from coordinate 1,620 downwards.
AAGGGCATCGTGCGGATGCACAGCTATCCAGCAGGGCGTTCAGGGCCAGGGCATTAAACCGGGCGAATCAAGCTCAATCAAGGCAACCTTCAACTCGGGCAGTTATAAGGGAAAAGTAACAAAAGCGATATATGTCTATAAAAACGACCCCAAAAATTCGGAGGTGGTCCTTATGCTGGATGCTGTTGTTGAACAGGAAGCAGCAGCAAGCAAGTAAAAGAGTTCAGGATACTAAACCGAATTAATTTATATGAAGGGTGTCAGATGTTATGGCACCCTTTATCTTTGTTATATATACGGTAATGTAAATTATGGGGATAAAAAACAGTTTTAAAAGCACCCTGAAAGTCAGGGAGGCTGTCGGGCAACCACCAAATATCAACCCGGATGTCCTCACCCGTAAAGGCAGGAAAAAGCGAAGGCAATACACAATCGATGAATACATAACGGGCATCACTTCGGGCAACCGGGCAATACTTGGCCAGGCGATCACCCTGATCGAAAGCTCACTGCCCGAAAACTATGAAACCGGCCAGGCCATTATTGAATCATGCCTGCCTTTCAGCGGTAATTCCGTAAGAATAGGAATAACAGGTGTCCCCGGTGCAGGGAAAAGCACTTTCATCGAGACTTTCGGAATGAACGCTGCAGAAAGGGGTAAAAAGGTGGCAGTGCTTGCAATTGATCCCAGCAGCCAGAAAACAAGGGGGAGCATTATGGGTGATAAAACAAGGATGGAAAGGCTCGGTGTCCATGCTGATGCGTTTATAAGGCCTTCTCCCTCTGCAGGAACCCCGGGAGGAGTGGCAAGAAAAACAAGAGAGTCGATCATCCTTTGTGAAGCAGCCGGATTCGATACCATCCTGGTCGAAACTGTAGGCGTGGGTCAGTCTGAGACCGCTGCCCATAATATGGTCGATTTCTTTCTCCTGCTGATGCTTTCAGGCGCAGGAGATGAACTTCAGGGGATTAAAAGGGGCATAATGGAAATGGCCGATGCAATAGCTGTTACAAAGGCTGACGGGTCGAACAGGCAGGCATCCGAAAATGCACGGGTGATCTTCCAGAACACGATGAACCTGTTCCCCGCCAACAGTTCGGGATGGAAGCCAAGGGTAGTGACATGCTCTGCACTGGAAAATACCGGAATTGATGAATTGTGGGAAATAATAATCAGCTATGTGGCTCGCGCAAAAGACACCGGATATTTTTATGAATTCAGGAAGCAACAGGCAGTTGTGAGAATGAGCGAAATGGTCTCGGAATTCCTGCTCAATTCATTTAACAATCACGACGAGGTTAAGAAACTCAGACCGCAGCTCGAGGAAGAGTTGTACAGGGGGAGGATCACTTCATATAAAGCAGCTCTTAGCCTGCTTGATAAATATTTCAAACCATAAAGGTGATTGACAATTATTTATATCTTTACGCGAATTTCAAGTTATTTGATAAATCCAAAATTTTAAAAATGAAAAGTCTATTCTATCTGATTGTTTTCACTATTCTGCTGGCAGCATGCAGCACACCCGGGCCACACTTTACTGTAAACGGTAATATTCAGGGAGCCGACAGTATTACTTTCCTTCTTCAGAAAAGTGAAGGCGGCAAATTTGTTACAAT
>JBAVOD010000375.1:0-6672 GCA_049691735.1 Bacteroidales bacterium | reverse complement strand
TCCCTGCTCCTTGTTTGTCCCGGGTTTCATATATTTTGTATCAATCCTGAATAACTTGTCGATATTATCTTCCGAGATACCTATGCCCGTGTCAATCACTCTTACAACTACTTCATTCGTGTCCCTTGTGGCTGTGACCCTTACTGAACCATACCTGTGAGTGAACTTAATTGCATTTCCCACAAGATTCCGGAGTACTGTATTTATCATATTCCTGTCCGCAACTACGGGCAGGGGTTCATCCACCTCCGAAACCAGTCTGATCTCCTTGTTGATTGAAGAGAGTTTCAGATCGGCAATATTCTCATCGATCAGCTTCTTAAGATCGCACTCTTCGGGCATAAATGAAATGAGACCTGTCTGGGAACGTGACCAGTCCAGCAGATTTTGCAGTATCGCATAACCGCTTTTTGCCGAATCATTAAGGATCTGCACCAGGCTCCTGATATTATCAGTGTCCATCTGACCTATTTTGTCATTCAGAAGCTCCGTTGATCCCAGAAGGCAGGTAAAAGGATTCTTGAGATCGTGAGCAATTATGCTGAAGAACTTGTCCTTGGTCGCGTTCAGTTCCCTTAACCTTACTTCGCTCTGCCTGAGGGCGTCCTCAGCCATATGCCGCTCGATAAGCTCCTGGTTAAGCTGGTAATTAGCTGATTCCAGGTCCCTTGTTCGCTCCCTTACTTTCATTTCAAGTTCCTTGCTAAGCTTCCTGTACTTGAGTTCACTCACCTTAAGGTCGGCCTCAATTGCTTTCCTGTGAAGGCATAATGACACCTGGTTACATACTGCCTCGATTATGCTTATATCATCATCCCCTATGGGATTGTCTGAGAAGATCATCAAGCGTCCGTAGATCGCTTCATTTCTGACAAAACCGATACTGTAGATAAATAAAGACACTGCTTCAGACTCATTATTCGCTGAAGGGGTGTGACCTTTAGCCTGGTATTCCATGAACCCGGCGTTAATTCTGTGCAGCTTCCCATCGCTGAACAGCAAAAGGGATTCCTTTTTGTGTTCATCTGGGATAAAAGCCGGATTGTTGAGATTAAGGCCGGTGATCCGGGTGATCTCATCGTACCAGGTTTGTATAGTGTCGAGGCCCGCGGAATGCACCTTCCTGGGATAATCTGCTTCGAACGCTACTGTTCCTGCTTTTCCAAGCAGGGCACTTATATTGCGGCAGGCAAGTGTGAATATCGGTGATATTTCCTCACATTCGTTTACTGATGCGGTGACCGATGAAAGGATTGAAAACTGTGTGGCATTCTTCTTAAGAATATTCTGAATCTTTTTTCTCTCAATACCGTATTTTATTCCGCGCAGGATATTGTCGCCGGTCAGCCTGCTTTTGACAAGGTAATCCTGTGCACCTTCCCTCATAGCCTCCAGGGCAGTGTCCTCATCATCAAGGCCGGTCATGACCACAACCGGCGACCGCATGTTGAACACCTGAATCTTTTTCAGGGTTTCAAGGCCCACACTGTCGGGAAGTCCGAGGTCAAGCAGGATTACGTCGAATTCACGCTCGACGCACAGCATCAGGGTCTCCTTAAGGGTGGAAACATGCCTCAGGGAGAAAAATATTCCCGTCGTTTTTAGCAAATCCTTTATCAGGATAACATCACCCGGATTATCTTCTAACAGAAGGATTGAAAAAAGCTTATCTGTCAGCGATGTTTCCTCAAATAGCAATCTCTTGTCCAGTTCACGTTCCATTTGATAAAAGATTAAGTTGCTGAAGCTTATTATATGAATATTCTACGGTATCTTCAAACATTACTCACTTGTCCGTCATTCACCTTTGGCGGAAGCTTTACCACAGAAAACCAGAAATCTTCTATCGATTTCACAACCTTTATGAATTGATTAAGATCAATAGGCTTTGTGATATAGCAGTTAGCATGCAGATTATAGGATTTCAGAATATCCTCCTCTGCCTGGGAGATGGTCATGATCACGATGGGAATATGCTTGAGATCCCAGTCAGATTTTATTTCCGAGAGAACTTCCCGCCCGTCTTTTTTCGGCAGGTTAAGGTCAAGGATGATCAGGTCGGGTCGTGGCATATTCCTGTATTTTCCTTTCTTGTGAAGGAAATCCATTGCTTCAACTCCATCCTTTGCCATGAAAAGAGAGTTGAATAGCTTGCTTTCATTCAGGATCTCCTGTATGAGCCTTGCATCGCCCTTGTTGTCCTCAACTATCAGAATATCCACATCTTTAAGCATTGAGTTCCTCATGATTTGGTAAAATTTGTCTTTTTAAAACACTGAAATAGAATACTGAGCCCTTTCCTGGTTTTGATGCGACCCAGATCTTTCCGCCGTGTCGTTCAGCGATGCGCTTGCAAATGGCAAGGCCTATCCCTGTCCCCCCATATTCATCTTTAAGGTGGAGCCTCTGAAAAATCTGGAATATTCTCCCGTAGTACTGTTCCTCGATACCGATCCCGTTGTCCTTTACCGAAAATACATAACGATCATCTTCCTCGGTGGCAGAAATGTGGATCCTGGGAACCCTCTTGCAGAATTTAAGTGCATTACTTATAAGATTCTGAACCAGGTGGATCATCTGCCCTATGTCAGCCACAACCGACGGCAGACTGTCATAGGTTACCTCAGCCTGTTTTTCCTTAATTTTGAAGCTGAGATTATTAATTGCCTGATTCAGAACATACTGCATATCAATGAGTGTAAATTTCTTGCCCTGCGTTCCGATCCTGGAATAATTGAGCAGATCATTAATAAGTATTTGCATCCTTGCTGCCCCGTCGACTGCGAACTGGATGAATTCATTTGCATCGTTGTCAAGCTTGTCCTTATACCTGAGTGCCAGCAGTTGGGTAAAGCTCGAAACCATACGGAGAGGCTCCTGCAGGTCATGCGAGGCGACATATGCGAACTGTTCAAGCTCTTTATTTGACCGCAGAAGGTCCTCAGTGAGATTGAAAAGGACTTTTTCTGCTCCCTTCTTCATGTCTGTAATGTCGAAACTTACTCCGGACATTTTTACAGGTTGTCCCTGCCTGTCTTTTTCGACAACCGCCTTGGTACTTATGTAATTAATACCGTCATTTTTGTGCCTGATCCTGTAAATGGTATCAAGGGGAACATCCTCTTTCAGCGCCTGGTTGAAGGCATTCCTCATATGGGCAAGATCCTCCTCATGAATTGCACTCTCGAAGGTCTCCAATGAGCTCTCGCCTTCGCCGGCTTCCACTCCGAGCATTCTCCCCATACGCGCGTCCCATCTAAAGTTGTTGGTACCGATCTCCCATTCCCAGATGCCGATGTTGCCGTTCTCAAGGGCTATATCAAGCTTTTCCTTTGATTCCTTGAATGCCCGTTCGGCTTTTATCCGTTCCGTGATATCATTACCCTGCGCCATGATCGAGTAAGTCTTTCTGTTCTTGTCATATATTTTTGAAGAGTTCCATAGAACGATCCTTATCTCGTTATTTTTGGTCAGAATAGGCATCTCTATAGTTACCCAGTTTTCAGTAAGGGCATGCCTGATCTGTTTCACCGACTCTTTCAGGGAATCCTTTGGGAAGAGGATCTCAAGCTTTTTGCCTTCAACTTCGGTAGCAGCGTAACCTGTAAGATGCTCAAATGCATGGTTAAACAGCCTTATCTTATTTTCCCTGTCCCATACGATTATGGGAGCATTTGCATAGTCTATCAGATTTTCAAGGTAATTTTTGGTATCGTATAATTCTTTTTCAGCCCGTTTACGCTGGGTAATATCATTCATGATCATCTGGAGTGCCGGCTCCTCGTAACCGGTAATGGCCGATGATACCACTTCCACATCGAGTATGCCGCCATCGATCCTTATTATCTGTTCCTCAGTCATCGGGAAGGTGCCGCCTTTCGCTGTCTTTTCAATCCGGCTTCTTATATTCTTATGTGAGCCGGGATGGAATATACTGAGAACAGGTTTTCCAAGGATCTCATCAACCATGCTGACTCCAAGGAGATTCTTTGCGGCAGAGTTAAGGAGAACGATGTGGTCCTGCCTTATCACAAAACTGGCTCCGGGCGACAGTTCCATCAGGTTCCTGTACCTTGTCTCACTGCTTATGATTGATTCCTCATTCTTTTTTCGTGCAATTGCTATTGCGATCTGGTCGGTGACAGCTTTCATGAGCGAAAGATCATCCTCGCTGAACCTGTCCCTTGATTTTGAACCAAACGACAGCGTGCCAATGACCTTATCAGGCGAGAGAATAGGGTGGCAGGCGTAAGCCCTTACACCGAACGACCTGACCATAGCTGTTCGCGGGTCCTCAATCTCCTGAACATTCTCTGCAATTATCCTGGAGCCTTCCTGAGCTACACACCCGCAAACTGCCGATCCGATATCAAGCCATTCGATCGTTCCGGCTGTTTTCCCCGAAATGCCTCCATACGAATTAAGGTGCAGCTTCCCCCTGGTTTCATCAACAAGGTAATTGAAAAAAACCTGGCAGTCGAGGAACTCCATGACATGGAGGCACAGCGAATTCATAAGCTCCCGTGGCTTCTTGCTTGCCAGCAGCAGGCTCGAAGTCTGAGACAGTATATGGAGGCGCTCATTTGCCTGAAGAAGTTCCGATGTACGCTCACTGACTCTCTGTTCAAGGCTTTCGTTCAGGGCAAAGAGACCGGCTTCAGCTTTTTTCCGCTCTACGATCTCAAGGTCCAGCTTTTTATTGGTCTCAATCAGCTCCGAGGTCCTGCTCCTTACCCTTTCCTCCAGCTCTTCATATGATCTTTTGAGAGCTTTATCTGCAAGCTGTCTTTTTATGTCTATGCTATCAACCGACCTGGCGGTAAACCATATCAGTATTACAAAGCAGACAGTAAATGTCAGGGCTGCCAGAAGCACACCCGTTTCGGAAACGAATATTTCCGACTGTACTCCGTAAATAAGGAGCCAGCCTATAAAAACGGGAAAAAGCAAAAGCCAGGGCAATAAAGTCCGGCCAATTATTCCTCCCGGCCCCCTGCTGGTAAAAACCTTCATAAGCCATGTCCGGGGTTTAATCAGGTAAATTGCAAGTGACATGGCACAAAAAGCCAGTCCCGCGTTCAATGACACCGGGATATCAAAAAACGGGCTGGTCGACGGAATGCTCAGCAGGTAGCTTAAGGGCACGAGGTAGCTTGTTACCACTCCCGGGATGAATATTATATGAGCCGCACCTGCTCTGCTTTTCTTACCTGATGTTAACAGGATCAATACAATTCCAATGAGAAGAATGGTGATTTCGGAAAGCATTGGTCCCCTGTTTGTTATAGAAAGCAGGAAAGCAAGGTGAGGGTCAGTAACCAGAACTGATTCCCTGCCGGTAAGGTCAGAATAAGACCATGAGTAAATTGAAACCAGGCTTGTCAGTATCAGGAATATGCCTGATGAAAACGGCATAATAATTCTTAAGGCTGCCGGCTTCTGTATGAGTATAACAATAAATGACAATGATGCCAGCAAAAGACTCACTCCGGTAATTAACCTCATGGGTGTCCCTGATGGTAGTATGCTTTTGAGCCATGAAATTCCGGTAATCCATCCTGCAACGTCAAGGATACTTATAGTCAGCACAAACAGGATGCAGAACCAGATGATCTTTTTACCTGGATGAGTGGACTCCGTTCGATCGTGACTTATAAATGAACCCTGCTTGAAATCTGACATAACAATTTTGACAAGTCCTTAATTGTAAATGTTTAAGCAAGAATTTAACCGGGGGCAAATCTTTATTCTCCGCTTCTGTTATTATTAATAGTTCCTGTCCCCGATAGCTGTAAATCAGCCTGAATCTGATGATTTCCGGGGAATAGTAAAGTAGAATTCCGATCCCTTGCCGGGCTCGGATTCCACCCAGATCTTACCCTTATGACGGTCCACAATCCGCTTGCAGATAGCCAGTCCGATCCCGGTGCCTTCGTAATCCTCTTTTGGCTGCAGCCTCTGGAAGATCTTGAAGATCCTGTCAAAATACTGGGGTTCAATACCCATACCTTCGTCTTTCACTGAAAATAGGATTTGATCCGCTTCAGTTGTGGCAGCAAAGGTGATTTTTGGATTGCCTGAGCTGAATTTTATGCTATTCTCAAAAAGATTCTGTACCAGCTGGATGATCTGGCTTTCGTCGGCTTTGATCACCGGAAGTTCATTTCTTATGATCTCAGCATTTCTTTCACTTATCCGTAGGCTGAGGTTCCTTGTGACTTTTTCAAATACCACCGACATGTCAACGTCAGTGAATTCCCTGGCTTTCGAATGGATCCTCGAATACGCGAGCAACCCGTTCAGCAGGTCATACATCCTTTTTGCACCATCAACTGCGAATCCGATGTAATCATGGGCATCCTGGTCAAGCTTGTCGCCGTAGCGCTGATCGAGCATCTGGGTGAAACTTGATATCATCCGCAATGGTTCCTGAAGGTCGTGCGATGCGACATAGGCAAAACTTTCAAGTTCCTTGTTTGAGCGGAGCAGCTCTTCATTAAGCTTTACAATTGCTTTTTCAGCTCCCCTTTTCATTCCTGTCACGTCAAAGCACACTCCTGTGAGATTTACAGGGCTTCCTTCACCATCGGAAGTGAGCAATGCCCGTGTGGAAATATATTTCGACTCACTATCCATGGGTCTTGTCCTGAATATTGCTTCCATGGGCATACC
>JBAVOD010000374.1:0-4996 GCA_049691735.1 Bacteroidales bacterium | reverse complement strand
TGGAGAAGAGCGACAGGGCACTGATGAAAACCCTCCTCAAGAAGGCGGGGGAGCTAGGGCTTATGGGAATCTCAGTTCCTGAAGAATACGGCGGGTTCGGGCAGTCGTTCGTTACCCAGATGCTGGTTGCCGAAACAACCGGGGCAGGCTATTCATTTTCAGTTGCATACATGGCCCATTGCGGGATAGGGACTCTTCCTATCCTTTACTACGGAAATGAATACCAGCGTCAGAAGTATGTTACAAAACTTGCAACAGGTGAACTGATTGGAGCGTACTGTCTGACGGAACCGGGCGCCGGCAGCGATGCAAATTCGGGTAAGACAAATGCAAAGCTTTCGGAAGACGGGAAATTCTATATCGTGAACGGACAGAAAATGTGGATTACCAATGCCGGATTTGCCGATACACTTGTAGTATTTGCCAAGATAGATAACGACAGGGTGCTGAGCGCGTTCATTGTTGAGACAGGGTACCCGGGGGTGGTGATAGGTCCCGATGAGCACAAGATGGGAATCAAAGGTTCATCCACAGCCCCGATTTATTTCAATGATGTAAGGGTTCCTGTTGAAAACCTGCTGGGGAAGAGGGGAGAAGGTTTCAGGATCGCCCTCACCATACTACACATGGGCAGGCTAAAACTGGGTGCCAATGTTATCGGAGCAGCAAAGAAAGCAATCAACGATTCGGTTAAATATGCAAACGAGCGTAAGCAGTTCGGGGTTCTGATCTCAACCTTCGGCGCCATCAGGTACAAGCTTGCCCAGCAGGTGATCCGTCTGTTTGCTGCCGAATCGGCTGTGTACAGGGTATCGAAGGATATCGATGACCTGATGGAGAAACTGAAGGCTGACTGCGGTGATAAAGGGAGAGCCACCATCGAAGCAATAAGCCATTATGCTGTCGAAGCAGCAATACTTAAAGTAGTCGGCTCTGAAATGCTTGATTTCATTGCCGACGAAGCCGTGCAGATACATGGCGGGATGGGCTATTCTGCCGAAACAGATGTTGAAAGAGGTTACCGCGATTCGAGGATCAACAGGATCTTTGAGGGAACGAACGAGATCAACAGGCTGCTGGTTTCGGACACCGCAATGAAAAGGGCAATGAAGGGCGACTTTGACCTTTTCGGTGAGGCTGAGAAGCTTTATAATAATGTCGGGAGCATCACCGACGGCATACAGGGTCAGGAAACTTATTTCGAAGAAAAGCAGCGTTATCTCCGGAATTTCAGAAAGGTGGTACTTATGTGTACTCACGGAGCAGTCATCCAGTTCGGGAAGAGCCTCGTGAACGAACAGGAAGTGATGAACAACATAGCTGAAATGATCATGGAGACATATGTTTCCGAATCGCTCTGCCTTAGGATCATGAAGCTTGAGGGGATCAGAAGTACTCAGCAGGTTTTCAGGGACATTCTCGATGTGAACATATTTGATACTGCGCAAATAGTCAGGAAATCGGCTTTTGAAGCTATAAATTCGTTTGAAGGTGCCACTAATCTGCCAGCACTCACTATAGCAATTGAAACCCTTACCAGGGTAAAAGGCACTAATATTAAGAATGCCAGGCGAAGGATTGCTGACAGGCTGATCACTGACGGGTTTTACAAGTTTTGAACTGCGGTTGCGCTTTCCTGCTGTTCCCGGGTCTATGAGGCCAAATGAATAATTGTTTATCAAAAAACGGCATTATTTTAAACATATTTGCCCGGAAACGGTTAGGTATTCGGGTGAATAACATACTTTGTGACAGAGGTTTTGTATAACTGACCGGGCATTGGCAGATGATTGAGGAGCCTTATTATATATCATTTAAGGCAGTGACATAGATCAATTTCTCAGATGATAAACAGCATCAAATGGCGGTCAAAAAAGCAAAATGTAATATTCTATTGATCAGTATTATCCGATATATTTGCTCATAAACGAAAATAGCCGATTATGGGAAAGAATATCAGCATCTTACGAAACGGGTTAAAAGCTTTCGCTTTACTTGTAACATTATTTGTACTGACATCGTGCGAGCAGTATGCTTACATGAACGTAACCGACCCCGATCAGCAGGTTTCATTTCAGGGTCAGGTGCAGCCGATATTCACGGCAAAGTGCATCACATGTCACAAAGGCTCGAGAAATCCCGACCTCAGGGAGGGGAATTCCTATGCATCGCTCACATCGGGAGGTTTTGTAACAAAACCGGCAGAGGACAGCAGACTTTACCGCCAGGTTACTTCGCAGGGTCATACTTCATTGACCACGGATGTGCAAAAGCAGATTATCCTTAACTGGATCGACCAGGGAGCCCTGAACAACTAACTACTTAAAATATTCAAAACCAGGTAAAATGAAAAAAACTTTTATTCTGATCGTGATTGCGGCATTCATGGGTTCACTATCAGCCCAGGAACAGCCCGCCCAGGCGGAAAAAGCAAAGCCCGTAAGATTTACTTTTTCAGCAACGAGGCTTATCGAGAACCAGACTACCGAAACTCCCTATAAAGGAGGGATCGAGTTCCAAATCCTTCACAGGTTCAGCCTTATTGAGAGCTATCATGACCTGTTTGGCATCTATGGTACTGCCAATACAAGGCTGGGTCTGAATTACGGAATAACCGACAGGTTGATGATCGGAATAGGGACAACCAGGGATTACAAGTTGCAGGATCTCCAGTGGAAATACCTGATCCTGCAGCAGATGGAAGATAACAGCATGCCTGTATCACTTTCATATTACGGGAACGTGGTTCTGAACCTTCAGGCCAAAGAAAATTTCGGACCGGTTGAGAGATTCAGGGATATTCACAGGCTCTCCTATTTCAACCAGTTTATAGTTGCCAGGAAGTTCAATGATATCTTTTCAGCACAGGTAGCTCCTGCAGTGATCTATTACAACGCTGTTCCGCAGTATTCGGACGGAACGAAATACAAAAACCTCGATTTCGCAGTTTCGGCAGGGGCAAGGGCGGTCCTTTTCGGATCGCATGCACTTGTTGCAGAATATGATCAGCTCATTACCAAACAGGACCTGCCGGAGCAGCCAAAACCCAATGTTTCGCTCGGATGGGAGATCGCAACTGCAACTCATACCTTCGAGATTTTCGTAACGAATTATTCTATGATCATTAATCAGCAGAATCTTGTCTTTAATAACAACGATTTCAGAAAAGGGCAATATATGGTCGGATTCAACATCAGTGTAAGGTTCTGAAATTAACTGGATAAGGATGATTTTCCAAAGTGTTCGTTTTGCAGTTTTGTTCCTGATCATGGTGGTTCCTCCGGCCCGTATTTCTGGAACAGGCATGGCGTTTGTAGATAAAAAGGCACCGGGCCAGGACACTGTCAAATATGTTTCGCCATTCTATGAGCAAAACGAAAAGTGTTTCATGTGCCATGGCCAGAGTACATACCAGTACACAAATCAGAATCTGGGTCGTGAGATGAAAGCACTGATGTGCAATGAGATGATCATCAAAAGATCAGAATTTTATAGGTCTAACCACCGGAGTTTCAGTTGCACCGACTGCCATTCGGACCAGTATACAACATTTCCTCACCCGGGAGAGCTCAGAATGGAGCAAATGTATACCTGCCTCGACTGCCATGGCAATGATGAGAAGTTTGCACGGTACCATTTTGAAGAGATTCAGTCGGAATATGAGAAGAGCGTTCATTATAAACTTGAAGCGGAAGGTTTTTCGTGCTGGGAATGTCATAATCCGCATACATACCGGATTAGTGTCAGGGATGGCACAAACCTGGGTGAAACCATACTTTATGATAACAATATCTGTTTGTATTGCCATGCAAACTACGACCATTTTCAGCTGCTCTCAAACAGGGAGGAAATAAACATTCTCAGGGAACATGACTGGCTTCCCAACCAGGCGCTGCACTTCATGAATGTAAGGTGCATAGAATGTCACACAAAAATAAATGATACCGTTCTTGTGGCGCATGAGATCCTGCCCAAGGATAATGCTGTACGACTGTGCAATGAATGCCATTCCCGGAATTCACTGCTGATGTCGACACTTTATAAATTCCAGTCGAAGGAGACCCGCAAATCGGGATTTTTCAACGGGGTAATACTCAACCAGTCGTATGTGATAGGGGCGAACAGGAATGAATACCTTAACCTCCTGAGCGTTGTAATCTTTATGTTAGTAGTTTTAATTATCGGGATACATATTTTCTTCAGGGTATTAAAAAAGTAAAACCGGAAATGAGCTCGCTGTATTTATATCCAAAATGGGTCAGATTATGGCATTTGTTTAATGCCATCCTGTTCATCATACTTATTGTCACGGGGCTCAGCATGCAGTATACCGGAAAGCATCAGGAACTCCTGATGGTGGGTTTTGCCAAGTCGGTCAGATGGCACAATGTTTCCGCTGTTTTGCTATTACTCAACTATATATTCTTTGTAGTCTCCAATCTTCTGACAGAGAACCAGAAATATTACCATATCTCCAGAAAAGACTTTTTGCCGGAATTATGGATACAATTAAGGTACTATGCTTACGGTATGTTCAAAGGTGAAAAGCATCCGTTTCCCATAACTGAAAAGCGAAAATTCAATCCCCTTCAAAAGTTCACATATGTACTGGCAATGTATGTTGCCATGCCGTTATTAATTATTTCGGGCATCGGATTGCTGCTGCCTGAAATAACAATTACCAGGTTTTTAGGAGTAAGCGGCCTGATCCTGACCGATCTCTTGCATATTACAATGGGCTTCCTGCTTTCTGTCTTTATGATAATTCATATTTATACGTGCACCCTCGGATCAAAACCATTAACACTGTTCAGAGGAATGATATCGGGGTTCCATGAATCTGATATTTAATAATCATTGATTAATGAAAGAAAACAAAAAGGAGAATCCGGAAAAATCTTCGAGGAGAAACTTCCTTAAAAAGATGAGTACCGGAGTGGGGGCTATTTCTTTAGCCGGTGTCGGGACGAATTCTTTTATTGAATCGGGCACAAAA
>JBAVOD010000373.1:0-6143 GCA_049691735.1 Bacteroidales bacterium | reverse complement strand
CTTTGTGCCCGGAGCTTGCCTTCTTCGAAAATAGGGACATGCCCTCCTGGAGGGGAAAGCTTTCCTGTACCCCTTTAGGTTTTGGAATATCCTGCAACATTCTCTGCTCTGCGTTCAACTCTGCGGAAATCTGCGAGAAACATTGGGACTATAAGCTTCTGCCCCCCTTGCAGCAAATTCGTTTAAATTACGTCTTTAATCATACCTAATCAATCAAAACGATGATACGCAACTTTTTCAGAATTTCATTCCGGAATATTTCGAGGAATAAGGGATTCACATTCATAAATACTGCCGGCATGGCAGTCGGTCTGGCAGCCTCATTGTTCATACTGCTGTGGGTTCAGGATGAACTAAGCTACGACAAATTCAACAGGAATGCAGAAAACATCTACCGGGTTGAGGAGAACCAGTTCTATTCAGGCGAACGCTATCACGTCACAGTCACACCTTTCCCCAGCGGACCTGTCTGGAAGGAAAAGATCCCGGAAATAAAGTTACAGGCACGGGTGCATCCATGGCTTCCCCGGATACTCTTCCGGAACGGCGATAAGGCTTATTTCGAGTATCCGGTAATTGCTGCCGACTCCGATTTCCTCAGGATATTCTCTTTCCCTCTTTTGAGGGGTGATGCCGCAACAGCTTTAAATGATCCTCATTCCCTGATAATTACTGAGAAACTTGCAGTCAAGTATTTTGGTGATGAAAATCCTCTCGGGAAAACCCTGAGACTTGAAAACAGGGATCAGTTCACCGTGACGGGGGTGATGAAGACCCTTCCCAAAAACTCGATGTTCAATTTTCAGGCGATCATTCCGTTCTCATTTCTAAGTGAAATAGGTGCCTTTTACGGCGGATGGGACAGTAACTCAATTTTTACCTTCGTTCAGCTTGAAAAGGACGCTGACCCCGGGCCGGTTGACAAAAAACTCACTGATGTGGTCCTCGGGTACGTACCCCAGATTACCACAAAATACGTTCTGTTCCCGTTCCTTGATATTCATCTGCACCAGCAATTCGGATTCAAGGAAACCAACGGCCCTGTAACCGCAGTGTACATTTTCTCTCTTATTGCAATTTTTGTTCTTATAATTGCCTCCATAAACTTCATAAACCTGTCAACTGCAAAGTCTGCTGCAAGGGCAAGGGAAATAGGAATTAAAAAAGTTGTGGGCGCAGGGCAGTCATCAATGGTTACCCAGTTTATGCTTGAATCCCTGCTCCTGGTAACGGTTGCCATGATTTTCGCCATTATCCTTGTCGGACTGTTTTTGCAGGTCTTCAATAATATTTCGGGAAAGAATTTCAGCCTCGGCGACCTGTTGCATGCCAAATTCATTATAGGTTTCATTGCAACCGGTTTGCTTACAGGATTTATGTCAGGCGTTTACCCTGCTTTCTACATGTCGGCAATTAAGCCTGTTGCTGTTTTAAAAGGTTCGTCAGGGTCAACAAAAGGGAACGGCAGAATGAGACAGGTTCTGGTTGTGATCCAGTTCACGCTCTCCATACTGATCGGGATTGCAGCGATTTTTATGTACAGGCAGGTCAGATTCATGCTTGACAAGGATCTGGGTTATGACAGGAATAACCTGATTGCTATTCAGATGACTGACATGAAGTCAAAATATTATTCGCTTAAGAAGGAGCTTCTGAAAGAGACCCTGGTCCAGGGTGTAACAGCTTCTACCTGGACACCCGTAATGATCGGCAGTAATTCAGGGGGTGCCCGGTGGGAAGGGAAGGATCCGGACAAGAGTGTATTGATCGGGACAAACAGCATCGACTATGATTATTTAAAAACCCTGAAAATGGAGTTGGTCTCGGGGCGGGATTTCTCAACTGAATATCCATCAGATATGGGAAGGGACACCCTGGGAAATTTCCTGGTTAATGAAGAGGTGGTCAGGATCATGGGTATAGGTGATCCGGTTGGAAAAAGCTTCAGTTTTATGGGACTTAACGGGCGTATTGTGGGGGTAATGAAGAATTTTCATTTCAAAGGTGCCGATCAGCCTATTGAGCCGGTAGCGTTTACACTTTCTGACACCAGCCGCCTGAATCATTTGCTTATAAGGCTGACTCCCGGCAATATTCCTGCTTCACTCAGGTCGGTCGAAAAAGTGTGGAAGGAAGTTGTTCCGGATTATCCGCTTGATTATACATTCATCGACCAGGATTACATAAACCTGTTCAGGTCACAGATCAGACTTGCAGCACTGCTTAAATACTTTACAATACTTGCTGTTATCATCGCCTGTCTGGGGCTTTACGGACTGGCTTCATATTCAATGCAGAAAAGGGCAAGGGAGATCGGGATCAGGAAAGTGATGGGGGCCGATACCCTGACAGTCATATACACAATGTCAGGGGAATTCCTTGTTCTGGTAGCAATTTCAATAATCCTGGCAGTGCCTCTGGGCTGGATGATCGTGCATAACCTTCTAAAACAATATGCTTACAGGATAAATATCAATATAATGATTTTCGCGTTGATAGCTGCCGGTGCGATCGTTATTGCGCTGCTAACCATAAGCTATCAGGCATTCAGGGCAACCCGTATAAACCCCGCTGAAGCACTCAGAGTGGAATAATTCATCGGGCACCGGCCCCTCATCAAAGCAGTATTCCTGCCAGGGAGGCGGAGATATATGACGCCATGGTGCCGCAGATCATCGCCTTGAAACCCAGTCGTGCAAGATCAGCCTTGCGATGAGGTACCATCGCTCCTATCCCGCCAAGCTGGATCGCTATCGAACTGAAATTGGCAAATCCGCACAGGGCAAAGCTCGCGATCACAATCGATTTTGCCCCCAGCAATCCCTGGCCGATCATAGGTGACAGGTCGGAATAGGCAACGAACTCGTTTATGACCATCTTGGTTCCCATCAGCGACCCTACCGAAAATGATTCTGAAGGCGGGACTCCCATTACAATTGCAAAAAGCGAGAAGAAAGCGCCGAAGACATCCTTAAGGCGAAGATTATTCACATCGAGTCCGATAAAATTAAGCGAGACGCCTGTCCATCCGAGAAAGTGACCGAAATAGCCAAGAAGTGCATCCACGAGCGCAACAAGCGCAATCACACCGATAAGCATGGCAATTACGTTGATCGATATTTTCATACCATCGGATGCTCCGTGTGAAATGGCATCCATTATGTTCGTATGTTCCTTTTTGACCTCAAGGGTCACCTTTCCCTGTGTTTCCGACTCCTGCGTTTCGGGAAATACTATCTTTGAGATCACCAGGGCGCCCGGGGCAGCCATTAGGCTTGCTGCCAGAAGATATGACGCCGGAACTCCCATCGAAATATAGACTGCCATCACCCCTCCCGCTATGCACGCCATACTGCCCGTCATCGATGCAAGCAACTCACTCATGGTCATGCCCGAAAGGTAGGGCCGGATCATGATCTGGGCTTCTACCTGACCCACAAAAGCGCTGGCCACATTGGAAAGTGCTTCACTCCCGCTTACCCTCATAGCCCAGTGGACAAAACGGGCAAGCACGGCAACAATACGCTGCATCAGGCCAACATGATATGCCATGGCCACCAAAACGCACACAAATATTATAGTAGGGAGAAGCACAAAAAGGAAAACACCGCTTTTTACCATACCTGCCGGCAGTATATCAGTCACTTTTGTGAGGTCGCCAAAAACGAATACTGCACCTTCTCTCGAAAAATCGAGCAGCTTGTTGATTGCCTTTCCGAGCCAGTAGAAGATATCCTGTCCTATAGGGACCTTAAGTATGAAGATTGCCAGTGCAAGTTGCAGTCCCAGGCCGGTAAACACAAGCCTGTAATTGATGGCTTTCCTGTTATTTGACCATAAAAAAGCGAGACCGAGAATAATTACTATTCCGATCACTCCTACGAATCGTGCCATTGAAATTCAGATTAGGTTTGAGGCTGCTTCAAACTTACATCTTTTTTGAATCAAAAAGCAGAATTCAGTAAAAAGATGCTAGAGGAATACTGCTACCTGTCCTTTCCTGGGCAGCGCCCTGTAAAAGATCTTGGCATCAGCTTTTCCCATCCGGAGCTTAATAAAAGGGTGATAATCGGGGATCCTGAACTTTGCAACGCTTTTGAGTGATTGCCAGGTGTTTTTCAATCTGTCGTTAAGGTCGAAAAGGAAAAACTGTCGTTGATCACCTTTTGTGGTGTCCGGATCCTGGTACACGAAGAGTTCAATCCCGTTATCCATTACGAAAACAAAATTTACAGGCTCAAAGTCAGTAGTGTCAGGAACAATATCCGGTTTATACTCAGATGTATCCTTTGGAGCCATTTTTACCATCAGCGGCTCCTTTTTTATAGTTGATAAATCACTTACGATGTTCAGAGGGGAGGAAAGCAGCGACAGAATGACCGGATTGTTGTCCTGCCTGAAGATACTGCTTATCCGGAAACTTGTGATTTTTGCAGAATGGACAGTTACCCCACTTATCTCGAGGTTGGCTGTACTGTCGGCCAGGTTTAGTGTCATATAGATTGAATCCGTTTTAGCCATTGCAACTCTTGACTGGAGGAAGGCTTTCTGTTTCACCAGCGATACATATGCCGAATCGGAATAGAATTTTTCATCATCAGCCGCAGAACTCTTCGGTGCGTACTCCGACTTAAGCTCAGCCAGTTTCCGGGCCGGAGCCATGACCGACATTATGCTGAAATAGATCAGAAATAACCCTATCAGCGATCCGATCACCTTAAGCAGAATGTTTCCGTTATTTGATTTATTTTCTTCCTTTGACATAATGATTTTTCAGTTTCTGAACGATCAGAAGATGTATACTTTGGATCCAACGCTTAGAGTATTATAAATTATGGCAAGGTCGTCGTCGTTAAGTCTTACGCAGCCGTGCGTTACCGGCATACCGAGAAACCTTTTGTAAATAGTACCGTGGATCAGGTATCCGTCGCCTATCGAGAGCGCGTAATCACCAAGAACACCATATTCCCATCTTGACGGATCGTCCTTTGAGGGTATAGGCAGACCTTCCTCCACGAAAGACCAGTCGGGCCTTCTCCAGACAGGTTTTGTGATCTTTCCCCGGATCCAGTATTTTCCCTTCGGGGTTTTGAATATCCATTTGCGTTCCCCTTCAGTCTTAAGCAGGGTATAACTTCCCGAACTGCAAAAACCTTCCCGTATCAGCTTTTTGTTTTTGTAAAGATAAAACCGGTTATCGGTTGTATTGATAACAATGTATGATTGTCCCGTTGTATAGGAGTTATACTTTCGGGAGAGTCTCTCAAGGTCCCTTGAAATAAGGGCTACCTGCTTTTTGTAATTCTGGTCCTTCATCAGGTCCTCATCGGTAGCCGGTCTGGCTTTATCACCGCCTATTTCCTGCAAAGCCGGAACAAAATAGAGTATAAACACAGCAATCAGCAGCATTGCAAGCAATGTTGCGATCATTGAAATTGTTTTACGCAACTGGGGCGAGAACTTTGATGTGTTGCCTGACGGGCCTGCTGCGATATTATTGTTATTTTCCATAATCACTTGTCAGTCCGGAACATCTCTGAGATTTATTATTGATCCCACAATAGTGACAGGTGTTCCTTCTTTTGCAATCCTGAAGATCATATCCATGTCCGCATCGGTAAGAGCGATGCAGCCTTCTGTCCAGTCAATGCCTTTACCCCCGTTGCCATGAAGCTCAATGAGTCCTCCGATCCTGGCAGAGGCAGGCAGTGTTCCGAGCGCAATATCCCTTTTGAATTCATACCTGTCAATATCATTCGGGTAATCAAGTAACAGCGCTTTATGATATTTAGTTTTCCTTGTGTCAAATTTCTTTACAATTTTATACATACCCTCAGGTGTGGCCTTATCACCTTTCGATTTTTTATCACCAACCCAGTTTTTACCCAGTTCGACATCGTATTCATATTTCCTGACACCACCAAGGTAAACGAAGCATTTCCTGGCGTACTTATCCACAATTATCGAATAGCTGTGGCTTTGCTTTGACTCGCTGATGGTCCTGTCGACCCATTTTTTCCACTGGGGATAGGATTTGAAATAATTCTTCAGGTCGCTGGTGGCATTCTCGAATGACGTTGTAAGCAGGTATTCCGCGTCAACCAGTTTCTTGTTCGACTGGAGGTACTGACCCTTTGTGTATG
>JBAVOD010000372.1:0-1712 GCA_049691735.1 Bacteroidales bacterium | reverse complement strand
TTATATTCCTACTGCGCTAAAAAATATAAATTTACAAACAACATATATTGGGGAATAAATTACTTATTTTGAATATACTAACCAATTCATGAATAACTATGAAGAAAATTCTACTTTTCCTTGTCATGCCTGCCGTTCTGATGTTAGGGTCATGCAAAAAGACCGATGATAATTCTGCTATTCAGGAGGATCAGGCTTTTGTCAGAACCACCATCGGAGATGTTATCCCGGGGCAATACATTGTCCGTCTTAAAGAAGGCGCCACTGATATCAGGGCTGCCAAATTAAGTTATAGTGATTCGCGGGTAAAGATGGTTGAAGAAATGAAAAAGATTTTAAGCGTTTCTGAAATCTCAGTTCGTGAACCCTTATATGTATATACAGCATCTATTGAGGGTTTCACACTTAAATTATCGGACAGTGAGGCTGAATTGCTTACCAGGAATGAAGCAGTTGCCAGCGTAAGTCAGGACCGGGTTATTACTCTTGCCAAACCGGCACCTAAACCCGCTCCGGAAACTCCTCAACAAATTCCATGGGGAATAACAAGGGTTGGAGGAGCTACAAAATCTCAAGGAAAGGTAGCCTGGATAATTGATACAGGCATTGATCTTGATCATCCTGATCTTATAGTTGGAGCTGGGGCAACATTTGTCCCAAGAACCTCTTCGGCAGATGATGATAATGGTCATGGAACTCACTGTGCCGGCATTATAGCAGCAGTAGATAACTCAATTGGCGTTGTGGGTGTTGCAGCCGGAGCTACAGTTATCCCCATCAAAGTGCTTGATAAGCGTGGCTCCGGGACTATTTCAGGCGTTATTGCGGGAGTAGATTATGTAGCTGACCATGGAAGTGAAGGGGATGCAGTAAATATGAGCCTCGGCGGAGGTATTTCGACGGATCTCGATAAAGCTGTAACTGCAATGGGAGGTAAAGGGCTATTAGTGGCTCTTGCTGCCGGTAATGAAAGTGATGATGCAAATAACCATTCTCCTGCAAGAGTAGAAGCCGATAATATCTGGACAGTATCGGCATTTGACAGTAAGGATGTCTTTGCATATTTTTCAAACTATGGCAATCCTCCAATTGACTTCAGTGCTCCGGGAGTAAGCATATATTCTACTTATAAGGGAGGTCAGTATGCTACAATGAGCGGGACATCAATGGCAGCACCCCACATGTGCGGAGTACTCCTGGTAACAGGAGGAAATCCAAAGGATGACGGGACTGTCACGGGAGATCCTGATGGAGAACCAGACCTAATCGTATATAATCAGTAAGGTTTATTGAAATACCAGTTGTGTATCATCAACCGATATCGGTTCTTCTTCGAAGGTGATAGTTGTATTTTCTATGTAATCGTTTATGCAGGAACCATTTCCGCTTAACCATAACGTTTTCGCGTATGAACAATGACCGCTAACGTCCGTGTCAGGTGCTTGTATGTGTATTTTGTTGAATTAATTTATTTTAGTTTTCCCAATTATTACTATTGGATTTTGGTTAATGTCAACATTACTTAATACTTTTATTCTTTCTGAAATTTTTGAAGGATTTTCCTTGAACCAATTGCTTATTTCTATTGGGTTAATAAACTGAACAAGATTTCCATCTTCGTCCATATATTTTGGGTTAAATGGAATAAAATAATCAATGTCATTTGGAATACCATCACCTTTTTTATTTACATCTAATCGGTCAGTTTTTTT
>JBAVOD010000371.1:0-7213 GCA_049691735.1 Bacteroidales bacterium | reverse complement strand
GAACGCTCCCATGCTTTCCTGAGTAGTTTTTCCTTTATGCTGTTGTCTGTCAGATAGTTCTGCGCCAACTGTGTTCTATAGCCTTTCAGCTCGTCTCTGAAGGCTTTTGTGGTATCATATCCCCTTTCGAGGGCATCTGCCACTTTAAGCTTGAATACTGTGAACTGTTCAAGATAAGTGTTCAGATCGGTCTTGCTCGCCGGATCGAGGCCTTTGTTATACATCCTTATGAACTCACCCGCCTCGACATCCCTTCCCGCGACAGTCATCAGAATCTTTTCGTCAGACTTCTGCGCGGTACAGGTGATCTGATGGCATAATACCAGTATCAGAAGGGAGGCAGCGGATCTCATTTTCATAAGCTGAGGCTTCGCCAGTTATTCAAAAGACTTCCTGCTGTAGTTCGGGGATTCGCGGGTAATGGTCACATCGTGGGGATGGCTTTCAATTATTCCTGAATTGGTGATCCTGACAAACCTGGCTTCCTTTTTAAGGATTGAAATATTACGTGCGCCCACGTAGCCCATGCCCGCTCTTAGTCCGCCGGTCATCTGGTATATCACTTCTGCCAGGGTGCCCTTATAGGGAACTCTTGCTGCAATTCCTTCAGGCACTAGTTTACGGATGTCGTCCTCAACATCCTGGAAGTACCTGTCCTTCGAACCCTGCTGCATTGCTTCAATCGTGCCCATGCCCCTGTATCCCTTAAATTTGCGCCCGTTGTATATGATAGTCTCACCGGGTGATTCCTCAACGCCTGCAAAGAGCGATCCTGCCATGATCGAATCAGCACCCGAAGCCAGAGCCTTGATTATATCGCCTGAATACCTGATTCCCCCATCGGCAATCACCGGTATGCCCGATCCCTCAATAGCCTTGGCAACGTTATAGATCGCTGAAAGTTGCGGAATTCCAACACCTGCGATTATCCGGGTTGTGCAGATTGAACCCGGACCTATTCCCACTTTAAGTGCATCTGCTCCCTCGTCGGCAAGTTTCTTTGCAGCTTCTGCTGTTACTATATTGCCTGCAACTATGTCTGTCCCGGGGTAGCTTCTTTTTATGTCCCTCAGCATCCCGATAACGTTCTTTGTATGCGCGTGTGCCGTATCAATGGCAATCGCGTCGACATTGGCGTTTATCAGGGCTTCAACGCGCCTCAGTGTATCAGAGGCAAGCCCGACTGCCCCCGCTACCCTCAGACGGCCCATATCATCCTTGCACGAACTTGGGCGATCCTTGATCTTGGTAATATCCTTGTAGGTAATAAGACCGATAAGCTTACCGGTTTCATCGACCATCGGCAGTTTTTCTATCTTGTGCTTCTGAAGAATGCGGGCTGCCGCTTCAAGGTTGGTTTTGTGGTTCGTGGTGATGAGATTGGTAGTCATCACCTCTGTTATCTTCCTGCTGTGATTGTTTTCGAACCTGAGATCCCTGTTGGTTACAATTCCTTTAAGAATACCCTGGCTGTCCACAACCGGAATGCCTCCGATCTTGTATTCCGCCATCAGGCTGATCGCTTCCGCAACCGTTGCTTCGAGATTTATTGTTATAGGATCAAAGATTGTAACATTCTCGGCACGCTTTACACGGCGTACCTGGGAAGCTTGCTTTTCGATCGTCATGTTCTTGTGAATCACTCCTATACCGCCTTCCCTTGCGATTGCTATTGCCAGCTCATCCTCCGTTACAGTATCCATGGCAGCTGAAATAATAGGTGTATTCAGCCTGATGTTACGGGTAAACATCGAAGCCAGATCAACTTCCCTGGGAAGAATCTCAGAGTAAGCAGGGACCAATAGCACATCATCAAAGGTCAGTCCTTCGTAAAGTATCTTATCCTTAATAAATGACATTGTATGATCTCTTTTATTTTTGTGGCGCAAATTACTAAAAAAAACTGCACCCTGTTAATAAGTAATTTATTTTTAGCCTGCTTAAAAAATTGAGAATGAGTAATTGAATTAGTGTTACTACATTTGTATATGCCTCAGGAAGTGAATATCGACACCTACCGCCAGATCCTCACAAAATACTGGGGATTCACATCATTCAGGCCTCTTCAGGAAGACATTATAAGATCAGTAGCTGAAGGCAGGGATACCTTGGGGCTGATGCCGACAGGCGGAGGGAAGTCAGTTACTTTTCAGGTCCCTGGAATTGCCTCCGTAGGAATATGCCTCGTCATTACTCCTCTTATCGCATTGATGAAAGAGCAGGTAAACCGCCTCAACACCATGGAAATAAAGGCAATAGCAATTCATTCCGGACTATCAAAGGAAGAGATCGACATTGCCCTTGAGAATAGCATTTACGGCGATTATAAGTTCCTGTATATCTCACCCGAAAGGATCTCAACCCCGATATTTCAGGCAAAGGCTGCCAGGCTCAACCTATCGCTTGTAGCAATAGATGAGGCACACTGCATTTCACAATGGGGATACGATTTCAGGCCTTCATACCTCAAAATTGCTTCACTGCGGAAATTCATTTCAGCCGAAGTCCCTTTCCTGGCACTTACAGCTTCAGCTACACCCCAGGTAACCGAGGATATAATGAACAAGCTCGGGTTCAGGGAGAAGAACATTCTGCGTACAAGCTTTGCCAGGAAAAACATATCCTACCTTGTGCGCCAGGTTGAAGAGAAGGGAAGCTACCTGGTGAGGACCCTCAGAAGTGCAGGCGGAAGTGGAATTGTTTATGTCAGGAGCAGGAAAAGATGCAGGGAGGTAGCTGAGATACTTGTTGAAAACGGCGTTTCTGCCGATTTTTATCATGCCGGGCTGACTGATGAACTGCGCGACAGGAAGCAGGCAGCCTGGTCATCGGGAGAAACCCGTGTAATTGTCGCTACCAACGCTTTTGGAATGGGAATAGACAAGGCCGATGTGCGGTTTGTTATCCACTGGGATGTGCCCGATTCAATAGAAAACTATTTCCAGGAAAGCGGCAGAGCAGGTCGTGATAACAAACCGTCTTTTGCAGTGTTGTTGTATTCACCGTCAGATAAGAACAGGCTTACCGATTCGCTCCGGCAAAAGTTCCCCCCGGTTGAAAAGATAAAGGATACATATGAGGCTTTGTGCAGTTTCCTGCAGATACCCCTGGGTTCAGGTAAGGATAATGTTTATGAATTTAATATAGCTGATTTCGTTTCGAAGTTCAGGCTCCCCGTAATTGAAACCTTTAACAGCCTGGCGTTCCTTCAGCGTGAAGGTTATATTGAATTTACCGAGGAAATAAATAACCCTTCAAGAGTCCATTTCATTGTAGGAAGGGATGACCTGTACAAATTCCAGGTGGCGAACGAATCGTTTGATGGCTTTGTTAAGCTGCTGCTCAGATCCTATACCGGAATGTTCTCCGGTTTTGTGGCAATTAACGAAGAGTCCCTTTCAAGAAAATCTGCCCTCACGAGGGATACCGTTTATCAGTATCTCGTCAAGCTGTCGTCAATGAACATAATAAGATACATCCCGGGGAAGAGAACTGCTCTTGTAATTTTAACAGAAGAACGTCTTGTAAGAAAGGCCCTGATGATATCGCCCGAGAACTATCTTAATGTCAAAGAGAGATATTCGTACCGTATGGAAAGGATGATTGATTATGCCGGATCACGCAACCGTTGCAGGTCGGTCATGCTTCTCGATTACTTTGGCGAGGAGTCGGACAGGTGCGGCACGTGTGACGTTTGCAGGGAAAGGAATGAACTTGAGCTGAGCAAGTATGAGTTTGACGTCATTCTCGGGGAGATCAAATCAGTGCTGTCAGATAAACAACCTGATTCAGAAGAACTTGTAAGATCAATTGCTTACCCTGAAGACAAAATTATAAAAGTGCTCCGTTGGCTGCTCGATCACAATAAAATAAACCAGGACAGGGATCACCGCCTGTCATGGAACAGTCAGTAAAAATTAAGCATTTTAAACTAAAGGCCTCCCCCTCCTGAAGGACAAGGAGTTTACCCCTTTTTACCTCCTTTTTCCATAAGCAGATCGACAGGCACGTTAGTTTTGTATGATCCCCGTGTGAAATCGGGTACACTGACCGGGTTTGACCTGTGAGCGACCGACCATTCGCTGAGCGGTGCTATTGAACTCCAGAGGGCAGCGTCATAAACATCCTGATCGGGGGGCAGGCTGTTCCGAAGGCAATCGATGAGCCTCCAGTTCTCAAGGAAATCCATTCCTCCGTGACCGCCTACTTTTTTTGCCATTTCTCCTACTTTTCTTACTATTTCCGGCGTATATTTTTCCTCTATCGATTTCATCTCCTCATCTGAGACCCATTTATCACCCACAGATATTTTGAATGGTTCCGGATATTTAAGCGCAGCCGCCCTTGTTCCGCTTACTTTATGGATCCTTGAATAGACATTTGGTGAGGTAACATCATGCTGGATCATTATAGTCTTACCTTTCCCGGTAAGAATGGTGGTCGTGGTCATATTGCCCCTGTACGGATTGTTGACATACTCTTTGTAGAAGTCATCAGTGGCAGCAAGCTTTTTGGCCAGTTCATTCATCTGAAAATCCCTGCTCATTACAGAAACAAGGAAATCCATTTTATCGCCCCTGTTGATGTCAAGTATCTGGCAGACAGGACCCAGACCGTGTGTCGGGTAAAGGTTCCCCTGCCGGTGGGCATTTTCCTTTAACCTCCACATATCCCAGTATTCCTTTTTGTCGAAATTGCCTGAGAGCAGGTTGTGGATATAAGCCCCTTCACAATGTACTATATCACCGAAAAATCCCTGTCGGGCCATGTTGAGGGTGAGCAGCTCAAAGAAGTCATAGCAGCAGTTTTCCATCATTATGCAGTGCCGGCGGGTTTTTTCCGAAGTCTCAACAAGGTGCCAGCACTCATCAAGGGTCCTTGCCGCCGGAACTTCAACTGCAACATGCTTGCCCTGTTCCATTGCATATATCGCCATTGAAGCATGCATGTCCCACGGAGTGCATATATATACCAGGTCGATGTCGTCCCTGTCACACAGTTTCTTCCAGGCTTCAGCATTACCGGAATAAACTTCGGGCTTGAATGCCCTCTGTTCTAACATCTTCCGGGTTTTTTCAACCTTTTCAGGCACTATATCGCATAAAGCTTTGATATCTACACCTTCAATAAGGCTCATGCCCGATACGTGCCCGGGCCCCCTGTTCCCCAGTCCGATAAATCCTATTCTTACTGTATCGATACCCGGAGCCGCATAACCCGACATGTTAAATTGCTGTCTGCTGCGGCCCCGATTAAGTTCCCGGCCATAATCTGTTAATGACCCTTCCGGGTTTTCTTTTTCAGCGCCGGCAGCTTTCAGCAGACTGCTTCCAGCCAGACTGAGGCCAGTCAATCCGGTTATCTTCAGAAAATTTCTACGATTGCTTTTCATAATATGGACTGTTTTGACTTTGCATATGAAGGTTTGGTTATCAGTGTAAATATATCACAATATCAATTTGCTTCCGGCGACAACTGCCTTTCAATTGGCAAATTGCAGTAAAAAAATGACTAATTTTGTGCAAAAATTATTAAGTCGGAAATGGGTAAAAATCCTGACCCCGTGTTTTCGAGGAATGTTGTTGAATTTGTGGCTGTTGCAAACGAATTTTGTAAATACCAGGAACATGCTGCCGAAATTAAGGGCGATGAGATGCTTAAAATCCTGCAGCGGATGCTGCCGTTCCTATACCTCAAAGCATCGCTGCTGCCTTCACTGGAGCCCTATTTTGAAGATGGAAATGAAAAGTTTGTTACAGAATCGGACTGGTTCAGGACCCATGATATTCTGAAGGAGAAGTTCGGGACTGCCAATGACTACCTGGAGGTCTTTGATGAAAGGATGAAGGACGCCGAAGGGCCGGTGGTTGGCAGCCTCGCCGAGGATATGGCTGACATCTACCAGGACCTTAAAGATTTTCTGTTGCTTTATCAGACAGGAACAAAGGAGGTCATGAATGATGCAGTGTGGGAGTGCAGGCTGAACTTCGAGAACTATTGGGGTCAGAAGCTTGTAAACTCGTTAAGGGCAATCCACAGGTTCATTTATTCGGGTGAAGAGATAGGTAAAGTTGAAAAGAAGGATGATAATGAAAGCGCCAGTGATAAATCCGAATGGTTTATCTCAAGACGACAAAGGGAGTACAGAAAAAATGGCAAACACTAAATATCAGGAGTCAATAACCTCCGAAGAAATAGAAAAATATGATCTGTCGTGGTTCAGGGGAGAGATTGTTGTAGTAGACGATTTGAATATTTTCAATAAAACCTTCCCGAGGTTACTTGATTCTGATATCCTGGGTTTCGATACCGAAACCAGGCCATCGTTCAGGAAAGGCCGTAAAAACAGGGTCTCTCTCATTCAGCTGGCAAATAATGACCTGGCATGCCTTATAAGGATAAACAAAATCGGAATCCCCGACGGGCTTGCAAAACTGCTGGCTGACCCTGATGTAATAAAAGCCGGCGTTGCCGTTCACGACGATATCCGCTTTTTGAAGGGCGTTAAGAAATTCACACCGGCAGGCTTTGTTGACCTTCAGAAGCTCGTGAAGGATTACGGCATCGCAAGCTCAGGTTTAAAGAAGCTTTCCGCGATAATCCTCGGGTTCAGGATATCCAAACGACAGCAGGTTACCGACTGGGAAGCTGAGGTCCTGACTGAAGCCCAGCAGGTCTATGCTGCAACCGATGCCTGGGTTTGTGAGCAGATCTATAAGAAACTCATCAATGGTGAACCGGTTGACGCTGTTGAAAACATAGTCCGATAAGTAGCGGATGGAAGCAGCCAGAATCATCCTGAAGTCAGGAAAAGAGAGGTCAGTCCGCAGATTTCATCCCTGGATTTTCTCCGGGGCGATCAGGATCATTGACGGCAGCCCGGCAGAGGGAGATATAGTTAAAGTTTACGACAACAAGGACAATTTCCTTGCTGTCGGGCATTATCAGCCGGGATCGATCGCTGTCAGGATATTGTCATTTGAGGAGGTGGAACCTGATATCGGGTTTTACCGCATGAGGATCAGGAACGCACTCAACTACAGGACTTCAATCGGACTTACGGCAGATCCCGGGACAAATGTATTCAGGCTTGTCCATGCAGAGGGCGACAATCTTCCCGGGCTTATTATTGATTTCTATAACGGGGTCATTGTAATGCAAATGCATTCAGTGGGCATGTACAGGATCAGGGAGGAGATATCCCGGTTGCTTA